>CALHGI010000642.1 GCA_938029995.1 uncultured cyanobacterium
CCTTGAGGGTGCGGCCGGTGGAGACTAGGTCCACAATGGCCTCGGACATACCAGTGATGGGGCCTAATTCAACGGAACCGTAGAGGGGAATAATTTCCACTGGCAAGTCAATGCTTTGGAAATAACGGCGGGCACTGTGGACAAATTTGGACGCCACGCGGCAGTGGGGGGGTAAGTCTAGGGCGGAGCGATAGGGGCCATCTTTTTTTACTGCCACGGAAAAGCGGCAGTCGCCAAACCCTAAATCTGCTAGCTGGGCCACATTGGGCTCTTTTTCGTAGAGAACGTCGTAGCCCACAATGCCAAGCTGGGCCTGGCCATATTCCACATAGACCGGCACATCTTGGGCTCTGACTAATAATCCTTTAGCACGACCGCTGCTTTCGGTAATTTGGAGCTGTCGATTGCTGCTGTCGAGAAATGCACTAAAGTCCAGTCCGGCCCCTTGCAGCATACGGATGGTGTCTTTGAGCAACGAACCCTTGGGTAGTGCAACGGTAATCATGGGGGCGGTGGTGGGTGGTGGATATGTAGTTATTTTAACAATATGCCGGACCAATAGCTTGGGCGGCGGCTTCGGCTGCGATCGCAACGTGGGTCCAATGGGTCCCCCCCTGGCAATAGACCACATAGGGCTCCCTCAACGGTCCATCGGCGGACAGTTCCGATGTGCTGCCATCAATAAACGTGCCCCCAGCCATCACCAGCTGACTGTCATAGCCCGGCATGGCCGCAGGCACCGGAGCCACATAGGCCTCAATGGGAGAATGTTGCTGAATAGCCTGACAAAAAGCGATTAATTTCTCCGGGTCCTCCAAGCGAATCGCTTGAATCACGTCCCGCTGAGGGGCCTCAACCGTTGGATTAACCCCATAGCCCAGCTGACTAAACATACTGGCCAATAGATAATTCCCCTTGAGGGCCTCCCCCACCATTTGGGGGGCCAAAAACAGCCCCTGGAATAGGAGCCGATTCTGACTCAACGTGGCTCCCCCAGAGCTGCCAATGCCGGGCGATGTGAGACGACAGGTGGCTGCTTCCACCAAATCGGCCCGCCCCGCCACATAGCCCCCGGTGGTCACAATGGTCCCCCCCGGATTTTTAATCAACGACCCGGCCATCAGGTCGGCCCCCACCGCCGTGGGCTCCTGAGTTTCCACAAACTCGCCGTAGCAGTTATCCACAAAACACACCGTATCGGGATTCTGGGCCTTAACCGAGCGCACAATCCGGCCAATGTCATCCACGGTGAGACTGGAGCGCCAACTATAGCCACAGGACCGCTGAATCAAAACCATTTTGGTCTGGGGGCGCAGGGCCGTAGCCAAACCATCCCAATCCACAGTGTTAACGGGTGTTAGGGGCAGTTGCCGGTAGCTAACACCAAAATCCTTTAAAGAACCTTGGAGCGCCCCTTGGCCATTTTCCCGCACGCCAATGACTTCTTCCAAAGTGTCGTAGGGGGCTCCAGTCACCGCCAACAGTTCATCGCCAGGGCGCAGAACCCCAAAAAGAGCACAGGTAATGGCATGGGTCCCCGACACAAACTGCACTCGCACCGCAGCCGCCTCCGCCTCCACCAAGGTGGCAAATACCCGATCTAAGGTTTGCCGTCCCAAATCATCGTGGCCATATCCTGAAACCCCTGAAAAATGGTGTGTTCCCACACTATGCGTGCGGAAAGCCGCCAAGACTCGCGCAATATTTACCTTGACCTGGGAGTCAATTGCGTAAAAGATCGGAAATAGTGCTTGCTCTGTCGGCTGCGGTGTCTTCAGGCTATTCACTGGTTTTTTCGGGCTAATTATGCGGCCTCTAATTGTGACGCAAGTTGGTCCCCACGTTAACGCTGAGATTTTTACATGACTGTTGCAAACGTTCCAAAACCTCCTATTAATTGGCCTACGACGATCTTTATGATCGCCGTGCATATCATTACCCTGCTGGCTTTTTTACCCTCAAACTTTAGCTGGAGCGCCGTAGGCGTAGCTCTGTTTTTACATTGGATTACAGGCTGCTTGGGAATTACGTTGGGGTGGCATCGCCTAGTGGCCCACCGCAGCTTTACAACCCCTAAGTGGCTCGAATATTTCTTTGTCTTCTGCGGTAGCCTAGCCTGCCAACATGGCCCCATTGAGTGGATTGGCCTCCATCGCCATCACCATGTCCATTCCGATCAACCCGTTGATCACCACAGTTCTACCAAGGGCTTTTGGTGGAGCCACATGGGTTGGATTTTCCACGAAGTTCCAGCCGATGGCGCGGTTCCCCGCCTAACCAAAGATATTGCTAACGATCCGTTTTATTTATTTTGCGAAAAGTACTTTCTGCTGATGCAGATTGTTCTGGGTGTGCTGCTCTATGCCATCGGTGGCTGGTCCTATGTCCTGTGGGGAATTTTTGTCCGTCTAGTGGCGGTCTACCACTGTACTTGGTTTGTAAATAGTGCCACCCATAAGTTTGGCTACCAAACCTATGATGCTGGTGATTTTTCCACTAACTGCTGGTGGGTGGCCCTCCTAACTTATGGCGAAGGCTGGCACAATAACCACCACGCGTTTCAGTTCTCAGCTCGCCACGGCTTGAAATGGTTTGAAGTGGATATCACCTGGATGGTGATTCAGCTGTTATCCAAGGTGGGTCTGGCGACTAAGGTGAAACTACCCAAGCCAGAAGATATGCAGGCGGCGCCATCGGCCTAGAGCCCTAGCTGAACTCTTCAGCGCCTGGATGTGAGCAAGGCTCCACCGGCTAAACCGACCACCAAAACGGCCAAAATTCTAAAGGAAGTTGAAAGGAGCAGCCAAAATCCGGCGATTCCTAGCAATATAGCCATGGCTATTAGCAACCCCAACCAGCTTGATGCCGGTAGCTGGCTATATTGCTTCCATTGTTGCCCAGTCCATCGCCACAGGCGACGGTAGGGGTGGGCACCCGAAAGTTGCTCTAGGCCAAACCCATTGTCTCGAATCACATAGATTTGCTGGCAGCGATCGCAACCGAACGCTTCCGTGAGCGTAATACCCTGAATTTTCCCCCGATGACGGCAAGTGGGGCAGGGATAGACTTCGCTCAAATCTATCTTCTGGACCAGTTTTTGAGCACGCAGGGCGCGGTCTTTAAAGAATTGACGATGGCGCAGCACTAGCTTGAAAAGAAGGGGCTAAAACATAGAACCCAATGTTCAGACCATTGGCACGTAGGCACACAGGAGTAGAGCCCCAAAAGACCCAACCCCAAAAAACACTATGGAAGCGGTCGATTACATTTTCCCTAAGTCCAAATTAGCCACTACCCAAGGCAATGCAAGCAATTATTAAGATCGACTTTAGAGTTGATACAGACCGTAACGTTGCTTAACTTCAATACTATCTATTGAAAAAAAAATACTACAGCTTTATCGATAGATTCACCGTTTTCAAAGGACTCCCATTAATATATAAAGTGCGGACTTTCGCTTTAGTGATGAGTAACAGCAGCTTAGCTGCCTAGCTTGTTTGCTATGGCATTTGTCCCAATATGACATTCGTCCTTGGTATAGCTACCGGCGGTCGGATTGTCGTATCTCCTTATAACTCCTGTGATTTGGGTGGATTCATTCCACCCTTTTTTTTGCCCAGCGACAGACATCTCCTGGGCGTTGCTGATCCTCGGTATGATTTCGACTGCACCATGCCGTTCTAGAGTGCGTCTGATCGATCGGTTCATCCCCTAAATCAGCAACGGCATCTCCTGAGGAGGTGCGCCGTGCTCTACCAGCGTCTTCCCCGCGCACCACGCATGAGATGATAGATTAGGGATTTGCAGCTGCCTGGGTAGCGGATCCCGTCCCAATTGAGACCTGTGATTGTCCCAGGAACAATGCTGCTTCTAAACGCCAACAAGGCGGCTATGGGCTGAACGCAAACTAGCGCCGTTACTCCCCTAACTTGCCCCAGCAGCGTTTTATTTTATAGGTTTTGCCCCTGAGGCATTCGCCGCAATTTAGCCGATGGCAACCCCGTTTGATATCACTCTGCAAATAGTATTAGCGGTCCTTGCGGGTATCACAGCCCAGGTAGTCGCTGAATATTTGCGGTTACCCAGCATTATTTTCTTGCTCAGTTTGGGGGTAGGTTTAGGACCTGACGTACTGGGTGTGATTGAGCCTAAGGTGCTGGGCAGCGGCCTAGAGGTGATTGTTTCCCTCTGTGTCGCCCTCATCCTATTTGAAGGCGGCCTCAATCTCGAGCTCAAAGAACTAGGCCAGGTGTCTGGCAGCCTGCGGAACCTGATCACCATCGGCACCTTTATTACGCTGCTCGGTGGCGGCATGGCGGCCCATTGGTTTGGCGAATTTCCATGGCCGTTAGCCTTTCTCTACGGCTCCCTAGTGGTGGTCACCGGCCCCACCGTCATTACGCCACTCCTCCGCCAGGTCCAGGTGGAGAAAAAAGTCGCCACAATCCTGGAAGGGGAAGGGGTGCTCATTGACCCAGTGGGGGCAATTCTGGCGGTGGTGGTGCTAGATATTTTGCTCAATGGCGATACCGACGTGGGATTTATTGTCGGGGGGTTGGCCCAGCGCCTGAGCATTGGCGCAGTCATTGGCGGCGTAGGCGGAGCCCTGCTGGGGCAGTTTCTAAAACGGGCCGATTTTCTATCGGAGGAGCTGCGCAACCTGGTGGTTTTGGCCAGTGTGTGGGGGTTGTTTGGCTTTGCTCAAAACGTCCGTAGCGAATCTGGCCTCATGGCCACCGTCACCGCCGGGTTAGTACTACGTGCCCTGTCAGTCCCAGATGAGCGGCTACTGTTACGGTTTAAGGGCCAGCTAACCGTCTTTTCCGTCTCCGTCCTATTTATTCTCTTAGCGGCGGACCTGTCCATTGACAGTGTGTTTGCCCTAGGCGTAGGTTCCGTATTCACGGTGCTGGCCCTCATGTTATTGGTACGGCCCCTCAACATCTATGCCTGCACCCTCAACAGTGACCTGAACTGGCGTCAGAAACTATTCCTAAGCTGGATTGCCCCCAGGGGGATTGTGTCCGCCTCAGTGGCATCCTTATTTGCGATTTTGCTCACCGATCGGGGGGTAAACGGTGGTGATTCCATTAAAGCCCTGGTCTTTTTAACCATCATCATGACGGTCTTTATCCAGGGACTGACGGCGCGTAGCGTCGCTAAGTTTTTAGGCATCACCCAAGCCGACGCAACTGGGGTCGTAATTGTGGGTTGTAATCCCATTGGTCGCCTGGTGGGACGTTTGTTTAACCAGCAGGGAGAGTCGGTGGTCATGTTTGACACCGATGAGGAAGCCTGTGAATTAGCGCGTCAGGATGGCCTACAGGTATACCTAAGCAGCGCCCTCGATGCGGAACTCTTGGACGAAGCAGGATTGAGTTCGATTGGCACATTTCTAGCTTTAACCACAAATGGTGAGGTGAACTCTGTGGTAGCAGAACGGGCAGCGGAAGAGTTTCAGCCGCCCCGTGTTTTAGCGATTTTGCCCCGCAGCGATGCAGAACCCGACCTAAAGCCCAATGGCAAGGGAGGCAAAGTAACCCCAACTCCCTTGGCCATTAAGATCTGGAACACCTATTTGAATGATGACGCAGCGGAGATGAACACCACCCAACTCCAAGCTGAAGACTTTGAAAAGCAAAAGGATCGACTCAATAAGCTGATTGCCATGGGCGACTTACTACCCATTACTCTGCAGCGGAATGGCAAGCTGGATGTGGTGCTAGGTCCAGGGACCTGGCAACCTGGGGATACGGTTACCTACCTGATGCATGATCCAACGCCGCAGCTGCTCAAACGGCTGTCCGGAGGCAAACGGACCGGCCGCTTGGTGAAGGGCACCCTACCGCCACTGCCAACCAATGAAGCGGACAGTGGGGCAGCAGCAGCCGGTGGAAATGAACCTGATAATGGAACCATAGATGGGGGTGATGCGGCAGCCCAGGAAAATCCCTCCAGTGGGCTGCAACCGTCATAATGGCCTTAGTTTATTCATGGAGAAAGCTGAACTCCTAACCATCCCTGCTACAACAACGCAACAAATTGTCTATGCTGATCTCAGCGTTGAACAGTTGCCATTGCAGATACCCATCTCAAAAAAGCGACCGTAAACTTTTAGGTTCCCTGACTTTTCTTTACTGATTCACCCAGTGCCTCGATGCACTTGGAAATAGTGCTCTAACTGTGCCATGTCTACCCCTATTAAGCCATCCTTGCCCTCTGCCGCTTCAGCCAAAAGGATTCTCAATCCGCTCAAACGACTGATCGCCAGTCCCTATGGCATAGCCGCCATCGCCTCCCTCAGTTTTCACGGTGTCATGTTTGCAGCGGCCCCTCGCTTTTCTGCTGCATCCTTTGAGGCCTTCAGCGAGGGCAACGGTGAGGAAGTAGATCGTACGGTACCGTTAGTGGCTCTGACTCCGGCGGAACAGAGCCGACTCCCCAACTTCAATCGTCCCTCTCTGCCCACAATTCCCGACATTACATCGTCGACAACGCTGAGGACCTTACCCAACGCCACCACCTTGACCCGGCCCAGGGTGACCACCCCCAGGCTACCCAGCAGTAGTTCTAGTATTTTTAATCGGTCTGGCAGCAGCAGCAGTCGCCCCAGCCGGTCATCCCTGGGTACCCTCAATAGGGGCCGTTCCTACAATAATCCCTACAATCTCCCCACCATCAACCCTCCCACCCGATCCAGCCGGAGCAGTAATAACCGAACCACTAGCCCTAGGAATATTCCGGCACCGCCGGGGGACATCGGCCTTCGGTTGGGAACTGAAAGACCCAGAGACTTAGAGGCAGAGTTAGAAGTGGAACGCCAGGCGGACGCCGCAGCGGCCGCAGCGGCAGAGGCTGAAGCAGAGGCCGCCATCGCCAATCAAGGCGAATTAGCGCCAGGGTTACCTGAACTGCCACCGCAATCGGAGAATGGTTCAGAAGCTGAGACCCCAGACCCGGACTCTGAAGATTTAGTAGCCATTAATGATCCGGACATAGAAGAGAGGGAACCGACCCAGTTAGAAAGGTTACAAGCCGATTTCAAATACGATCCGGCCGGTACGTCGGAGGACGATGCAAACGCAGAATATGCAGCTTGGGCAACCCCACCCGAAGGTAATAGTGGAGCAGAAGGGGAAACCGAAGATGTCCCCGAGGGCGAAACAGGTGATGCCCCTGAGGGAGAAGCAGAAGGGGGTGACACCGAAGGCGAAACAGCAGAGGGTGAACTAGCCAACACCACCGCTGAGTTTGGAGTTATTGAGCTAGAAGCACTCAGCTTATGTGTTGACACCCCACCTAATAATGGACTGGTGGGCATTCTGGTTGCCCCCGATGGGACTCGCGAGGAGCCCGTGATGTTCCGTAGTACTGGCTACGACTATCTGAATCAGCAGGCCAAAGATACGTTACGGCAGACCGATTTTCCGGCGACAGATGCAACAGTCCGCTATCCCTTTGATGTGGTGGTGAATTATGACCCCGAAACCTGCCAAAGCAGTGCAGACATTATCAATACGGCACAGAATAATTAGTCGGCCGCAAGCGAACTGTAACGGCCTCAAGTAAACGATATGGCCCAAAGGGGATGTTCCCTTTGGGCCATATTCGTGAACACAATAGATGGGCAAGCGCCCTAAATCCGTCGCGTCAGAGTCATGCCATGGCTATCGGTCCCACAGGTGCTTAACAGATTGTGGGCATGCGCCAGGAGCTGAACCCGCTCAGTTTTCTGGGGGGTGGGTCGCCACTCCGAGGGATGATCATAGGCATAGTAGGTTTCTACGCCATCAATCCCCAAAGCCGCCGCTGCAGGAATCAGTTCTTCGGGGGATTTGCGATATCTGACCGGGTGAGCCAACACCGCGATGCCGCCTGCGGCTTGAATCGCTTTAATGACTAATGCTGCCTGACGATCTTGCCCCAGGGGCGCTCCCCCCTGCAAATAGTGTTTGAAGGCACCATGGTTGGGATTAAAGGCATAGCCCAAAATGTGCACGTCTACATCCAGCAAACTTGAGGTAATTTCGACGCCGCACCACAACCGGGGTAGTTTCACTTTCCCATGGGTTGATGACCAGTTAGAGGGATGGGTCCAGCGCCAATGTTCTAGCCATTGGCAGGCTTTCTCATACCCCTGAATGGTGTGGTGATCTGTAATGGCAAACCCCTTGAGCTGCAATTGAATAGCTTGCTCCATCAAACCGCCGGGGCTGAGCTTCCCGTCGGAACAATGGGTGTGCATATGAAAATTGTAGTGACGAGGGCAGCTGTGGGCAGTCACCTGCTGGAAAATGTCTTTTAAGTCTTGAGCAGATTGACTGGTGGGATAGCTGGTTTGGAGGTTGGCGGAGGGCTCAGCCATAGATAGAGCTAAAAACTATTGCATGATACTAATATACCCAAGACTCCTAGACTGCAAGGACTTTAAGGGGTGAAAATTCTAGACCGATCAGCCTTGGGGATATCTGTTAATAGTTTAGTCTCTCCGTTTTTGAGCTGATTGAACCGCCATAGGCTGTTTCTCCTTATGGAGTGATGTGTTGCGAAACCAGCCCAGCAGCGAGGAGCAAAAGAATCTACTGATTTGCTTAACCAAGATGCCCAACCCCGGCGGATGTTAATGGCCTGAGAGATCACACCATGGTGCGATCTCTCAGGCCATAGGAATTGGAGCCATTAATTACGCAGACTAGGGCGGGACACCGTGCAGGCCTCGTATACAACCGCCTTAGGCTGCGTAATTGAACAGGGTGTCTAGGTAAACCTTGGATGGGCGTCGATCGTTGTCACCGTTTTGTAACAGGAACAAGGATAGAGCTGCCGACAAGACCCGATCTTGGTCCCAAGAAGGATGGTGCTCCAAATATCCTGTGAGGGCTTCATGGAGCTCCTCGGGAATCTCCGCCAGGATACTAACCGTAATTTTCATGGATGGGAAAACCTCAATAGTTGCATCACGTCTGAGGTGACAGCTCAAAAAATGTTGTTACAACAAAACATCTAGGAACCACCCAACTCCGAGCCAACAGGGGGAATGGAGTTGGGTGAGACCCAGGGGTGGTGAGGTAATTTTGCTAATGGGGCGGGGGGTTGTCAACGCCCAGAGGATTTACCTAGGGACGAGGGCAGGAAAGTGCAAAACCTAACCAATAGGGTTTGAGCCCTATTTTCGTTACATTACGTTACCTTTGGACGGCGTCTTCTTAGATTACGTTGGGGCTTACCCCTCTCCCCAACAGTGGGATAGACCCAGATTCTTCGTTTAAACCTGTGGAAAACCTGTGGAAAACCCCCTATTCCCTGTGGAAAACGTGTGGATTTCATGGGGAAAAGTCTGGAAGAAGATAAAAATCTATTTCATTGCTCAAAGGTATTGATTAGGACGGGGAATGGTATCTAAAAGTACGGTCATATAGGTGTATATCCCTAGGGAAATCAACTACAGGTCTAGCTGGGCTAAACCGATGTATTGGATGCCGATGGGGGAAATGTCAAAACGACAGGGTAAGACTTCAACCCCGGCTGAGATCGCACTTCTCAGTAACTGGCCATACTTCGGATCGGCACTATCCCCGGGGGAAAACCGGTCACAGTCACCTCGGTTGATGAAATAGAGCATGACCGCCCGGCTGTCAGGGACTAAGGCAGTGAGTTCCCGCAGATGCTTTTGGCCTCGGGTGGTGACGGTATCGGGAAAAAGGCAGAGGCGATCCTGGGCCCAGGTAGAGTTTTTTACTTCCACATAGATGGGGCGATCGGCGGTGGTCAATAAAAAGTCGATGCGGCTGTTTTCACCGTAGGGAACTTCCCGCTTTAAAGTTTCGTAGGGCTCTAGCTGCTGAAACGCATGGTGTTCGAGGGCCGCTTGCACAACGCGATTGGGTAAGGCCGTATTCACCCCAGCCCAGGTGGGGCCATTGTCTTGGACCTCCGCTAACTCCCAGGTGTAGGCCAGTTTACGTTTGGGGTTATCACTTTGGGACACCATGACCCGCCCCCCCACGTGGCATACCCCGGTCATGGGGCCTGTATTGGGGCAATGGGCCGTAATGGTCTCCCCCGAGGCCAGTTCAATGTCCGCCATAAAGCGTTTGTACCGTTTGACTAAAATGCCTTCCAGCAGTGGGGGAAACGTGTGGACCTGAATGGGGAACATGGATTGGGGACTCCTGATGGGAATGGGCCAGATGGGTGGACCGTGGGGCCGACATATTGAACTATGGGGCAAAACTTGATAGTCTCTAGGTCCTGTGAGAAATCAACATGGTCGCTACAGCAAGGCGCAGTGGCTGTCTTGCACCTTAAGGGTGATTGTCCTTATTGTTCAATGGCGTTGTCCTAGGTCTTTAGTCCATGGGGCACCGTAATGTCTAGTATCGGTTAATTTCGACAGTCTCTTTTTCTGGTTAGCTCCGCGACGGCTGTGTTGTGATTGGGCACGGCCAACGGTAGTTAAGCATTTAGGGTTGAAAATCGAGTGACGAAACGTTCCTTAGCTGGCATTGCCGGAATTGTTGCGATCGCAACCCTAATTAGTAAAGTTTTTGGCCTCGTCCGCACCCAGGCCATTGCCGCCACCTTTGCCGTGGGCCCCGTCGCAGACGCATACGGCTTAGCCTATGCCATCCCCGGCTTTTTGCTGGTGCTCCTAGGGGGCATTAATGGCCCCTTCCACAGCGCCATTGTGCGCGGTGTCGCCAATCGTAAAAAAGACGAAATTGCCCCCCTGGTTGAAACCATCACCACCCTAGTGGGCATCGGTCTCCTGTTTGTCACCATTGCCATCGTCATCTTTGCCCCCTCCATTATTGGTGTCCTGGGCAATCGCCTGAGCGAAAATACAGAAGCGGGAGCCATCACCCGAGATATCGCCATTTTGCAGCTGCGCATTATGGCCCCCATGGCCATGTTCGCCGGGCTCATTGGCATTGGCTTTGGCACCTTAAATGCCGCTGACCACTACTGGCTACCCTCCATTAGCCCGCTATTTTCCAGCAGCGCGGTCATCGTATCCCTAGGGGTGGTGTTTTTCACCGTGGGGGACAAAATTGCAGAGCCCCGCTATGCCTTGGTGGGTGGGGCAGCCCTCGCCATCGGCACCTTGGCCGGGGCCGTGTTGCAGTGGTTTGTGCAAGTGCCCGTCCTGTGGAAACAGGGGTTAGGCCGCCTCCGACTGCGGTTTGATACCCAGGACCCCGCCGTAAAAGATGTGCTGAATGTCTTAGGCCCGGCTACCTTTTCCTCGGGCATGATGCAAATCAATGTGCAGGTGGATCTATTTTTTGCCGCCGCCTTGCCCGGCACCATTGCCGCCCTCGACTACGCCAATCTCCTGGTACAGACGCCCCTGGGCATTATTTCCAATGTCATTTTGGTGCCCTTTTTACCCATCTTTGCCCGGTTAGCAGACCCCATCCACTGGGATGAACTCAAGCAGCGCATTCGCCAAGGGCTCATGCTAACAGCCGTGACCATGCTGCCCCTCAGCGCCCTGTTTATCACCC
>CALHGI010000643.1 GCA_938029995.1 uncultured cyanobacterium
CCCAAGGACAGCCCATGCCCACAATCAGCCGATAGCGATTAGACCCGGTGGGGAATTTGTCTGAGGGGATGCGATCGCAAAATACACTCTCCGGACGTTGATAAGCTCCCCCCTTATCCTTGGGAGCCATCTGGGACATCATGGTGCGCCACAGGGTAGTCCAAATGGTTTTAGCCGTACGGATAAGCAGACTGGGAGGAAGGGCCATGGAGGAACAGAACAGAGGAACAGGAAGACAACATCAGGCAGGGTAAACCCCACCCACAAAACGGATTAGTCACGCTGTTTCGACCAAGTCCGCAAAATTGGAATATTGGCCATTTGGTCTGGTTGAATAGTATCCCAATCCAGACCGGTAGGGTTGTCAGGGACATGGTCAATCACCAAACAGCGAGTCGGTGTAGCCACCAGATCCAGCCACCAGTCATGGCCTTGCATGGGCAGGTCCCCAGCATCCACAATCTGCAAATCATGGACCGTCGTCACAATCGGAGTGCGGCCTAAAATGAGTCCACACTCCCGGAGCATCGCCAACTCCAAATCAGCAAACCCTGCCCCTTTCCCAGTACGGCCTCCATTGGCAGCCACGGCCACACACCCCACCACCACCACATCAATCGGTTGCATTTCACCAAAGGCCACCAGTCGGCCATGCTCCATGGCACCAACCATGGTAGAAGCTTCGTGTAAGGCCACCTTTTTTTCTTCCAGGGCCGCTGCCGTCAACTCCACAAAACACTTGATGTGAGATAGGCGAGGCACGGCCATATAAAGGACCTTACCATCGGCTAAGGCCCGTAAACGCACCGCCCTATGTGGGGAATCAGGGTTGCACTTAATTACCTGGGCCTTTTGCCATAGGGGAGTTTGAGCCAACCGATCGGCAGCAACATCAGCCCCCACAAAGTTAGGAATATGCCCCTCCGGATCACGATGCACCACCTGATGGGTCTTGAGGGTAGACCAAATGCGCTGCCGGAGAATATCTTTAGCGCTGTGACGTCCGGACCAAAGGGACAGGGACATAGAACAAGTAGAAAAACTTTTTCTACTTATACAACGGTAACCACTTGCTAAATGTTTTCTAAACCTTTGGAGTTAAACGGATCTCAGCCCCTAAGGTGGAGCCATCAACCAATCGGTGCCATGGCGAAGAAAACCAAGAAAAAGAAAAAGCAAATTTCCTTAAGCCGTGGCTTTGGTAGCCAGTCATTCACAACGGAATTAGCCCATGCTGAAGCGCTAATACGCAGAGAACAGTGGGCTGAAGCCCATTTTCTTCTGGGTCGGCTTAAACTCTCCCACCCGGAAAACCTGGATGTGTTAGCCCACTTGTTAGAGGTCCATTACGAGCTGGGGCAGCTATCCCTGTACCAGGCCACCTGTGAAGAGTACTTGGCCATTAAACCCAACGATGCACGGGTCAACTTTTTGCTGGGCTATGCCTATGTGCTCAACTACTATCCCCTACTGGGAGTCCAACAATATCGCCATGCTATTGAACGTTGGCCCGACCATGCGGGCAGCGTCGAGGGCAAAGAACATTTAGCGATGATTGAGCCCAATTTATCCGAGGTGCTGGCATCCGTAGGGCTGAAGTATCCCGATGATTGGGAAGTGGCCATTCTCTATGAAAAAGCACGGGCCTTGACGGCAACGAGTCAGGCCCAAAAGGCCATTGAAACAGCTCACAGACTGATACAACAGCGACCTAATTTTATTCCTGGCCACAACAGTTTGGCCTTGGCCTATATGGCCCATGACCAGTATGGGGATGCCGTCACTACGCTCCAAACCACCCTAGAAGAACATCCCAACAGTATTTTGCTGCGGACTAATTTAATCCGGTTCCTGTGCTTACGGGGTAACTTTGTCGAAGCAAACACCCATAAATCAGAACTTTTAGCCAACACCAGTATCGATTTAGACGACTTGACCCGCAAGGCAGAAGCCCTAGCCTATTTAGATGACATGGCGGCCATTCTAGACCTATTGGCCATCGTTCCCCCAGACCCCGACAAAGAGGATCGCCCCTTAGTATCAGGCCTCTTTCATCACCTGGCTGCCGTGGCATTGGTGCGCCAAGGGGACCCCATCGCCGCTCGAAAACAGTGGAATATCGCCCTAGAGTTATATCCAGACATGGAAGTAGCGCAGGAAAACCTGGATGATTTTGACATGACACCCACCTTTAAGGAAGGGCCCTGGCCGTTTGAGCTGAATAGCTGGGTCGAAAATGGTGCCTATCAAGATCTGCGACAGGTGGCCCTAGCCATGACGCCAGAACGTCAGCCCCAGCCTGCTTTAGTAGCAGCAGTAGAGACTTTATTGTCAGACTATCCGTTTATCAGTCAGCTGATGCCCGTGTGGTTAAAGCGGGGTAGCCCCAGGGCTCGCATGTTGGCCATGGTCATTGCCAAAAGTCACCCCAGTGAGGAGCATATGGCAGCCGTCAATGACTTTGTCGCAGGAAACTTTGGTAGTGATTCCCAGCGTTTTCATATGGCCTCCTATTTGGCCCAGCAGGAACAACTCACAACAACTAAGCTGTGGCTCCATGGTGAATGGCATGAAAATCCTCCCCTCGCCAACTATAAAATCATCCCGGAACCTGTGGCCCTAGGCTCAGCTGCCGCTAAGGAGTTGTTAGATAAGGCGTTAAAGAAAATTGCCCTGGAATCTCCTAAAGCAGCGGAAACAGCGGAGACCTATCTAAACCAAGCCCTGGAGCTAGAGCCCAACAATCCTGTTTTGCTCAATAATTTGGCCGTGGCCTATACCCACCAGGACCGGTTAAGGGAGTCCCGTCAGCTCACACAGCAAATTATTGATCAGCATCCAGACGATGTGGATAGTCGAATTGCGATCGCACAACTCTACCTACAAGAAGAGAATTTTTCAGCCGCCGAAACTGTTCTGGATCAATTACTCCGCCGTTCGCAATTTACCACGGACGATCTCGTCAGCCTCATGCTCACCCGCAGTCGCCTACTGATGTTACAAGGGAAAGAAGACATGGCCCGCCTGTGGTTCCAAGAAATATTACCCTCAGTCAAAGAACATCCACTGCTTAGACAACTAGGGTTTGGCACAAAGGACCGATAGGGCAGCCCTAACCACAAACCCCACAAAAGCTATGGGGACATAGTGTCCATAAACAATTGACCCATGCCTAACCATGGGCAATTGCCGCTATTGCGACAGGTTTCTGTGGCGCAGATATCGATTCGCCCCTCCCCCACAGGTCCACACTCCTGATGCGCAATTCGATCATTTCGGTCATTCTGAACCCTAGGCAACCATTGAACCCATGGCGACAGCCCAC
>CALHGI010000644.1 GCA_938029995.1 uncultured cyanobacterium
ATCACGATCCTGAAGTGCGCTTAGCGGCCGTTAGCGCACTTCAGGAATCTGGCTCCATTAAGGCCATTCCCTTTCTCCGAAAAGCCCTCAGGGATACGGACAGTCGTGTCGTAGCCACAGCCAGCGCGGCCTTGAGTCGATTTAAAGGCAGTAAAAAACCAGCGGCAAAAGCAAAAGTCACTAAAAAGAAGCGCCGTCGTTAGACCGTGGGACATCAATTCCCCCCAGACTGAACTTGAGCCAAATTACCCTTACTGCCATCATAGGCAAGGGTCTTTATCCCACTCTGCCAATACCCACGCTGCTATACGAGGATGCCTCCATGACTAAAGCAATTATGGAAACCGACAAAGGAACTATCAATATCGACTTCTTCGATAGCGATGCCCCCAACACGGTTGCCAACTTTGTCAAACTTTCCAAAGATGGGTTCTACGACGGACTTAACTTCCACCGGGTCATCCCCAACTTTATGATCCAGGGTGGTTGCCCCCAAGGCACCGGAACCGGCGGTCCCGGCTACAAAATCAAATGTGAAATCAACCCTAACAAGCACGAGGCAGGCAGCCTATCCATGGCCCATGCCGGTCGCGACACAGGGGGAAGTCAGTTCTTTATCTGCCATGGGGCTCAACCCCACCTGGATGGAGTTCATACAGTCTTCGGCAAAACCACAGATATGGACATTGTCAATGCCATTAAAGGTGGCGACAAAATCCTATCCGTAACGATTCAAGAATAGGCCCAGTAATAGCCCCAATCCTGTCTCCCATTGAAAGGATTGGGCTTCTATGTCAACCATACCCCAGCATTTTTATGTCAGGGTATGGTTGCTTAGTATTTAGGTGCATAGGTTTCAGCAACATCAGCCATAGCCAACGTTGGATCGCTCGATTCAGCCACTAAATCTGAAACAGATTTAACCGTTTGGCAGCATAAATCTGTTTGGGCTACACCCAGAATGATTGAAGTAATTCGTCAATTCCTAACCCCATAAAGTAGTATCTGCCTATTGGATAATTGGTGTTAATCAAGTTTCAAGAGAATGTTTTATTCCTTGAATAGAAACAGGAGAAATCCTTCTGTTCAGAGGCTTCTGAGTCTTTAAAACCAATAAAGTTTGCCCTAGGAAAAAGGAAATTCTAGGGCAAACTTTATTGATATTTGAGCTTTTCTATTTTTTTGCAATATCCATATCTTTGAGACTATTATGACATTGGTGATGCACAGGTATTAAAAAGCGTATTCCTATGGCTAATATTACAGAGTCGCTTAATCTCGCCTTAGAGATTGAGGGTACAATGGGGGCTGCCCTTGGCGACTGGAAAACTGGATTTACGCTAGGGAAAGCGTCTGCAAGCAGCGCATTTCCCGGTGAAAAGTTAGAAGTTGCAATTGCTCTAAATTCTGAAGTCATTAAGGCAAAAAACAAGGCGAGGGAAGGGTTAGGTCTGAAAGCAGAGATTGAAGACATTCTCATTACCTTAGAGAATCAATATCACCTGATTCGCCTGTGTCAAACCATACCAGGTGTGTTCTTCTATTTGGCCATGGATCGGGAAAAGGCAAACCTGGGACTGGCCCGCATCAAACTGCGTTCTATTGAAAAAACCCTCGAACTCTGAAAGTATTTTGGGCGTTGCTGATCCTCGGTATGATTTCGACTGAACCATGCCGTTCTAGAGTGCGTCTGATCGATCGGTTCATCCCCTAAATCAGCAACGGCGTATTTTGAATTAGAACCAAATCAAGCTGGCCAGTAGTATCCCCTATTACTGCATTGCCATAGGGTTAGCTTTAAAGTGGAATAAGTTATTACGTGTATGTCATTTAAGACATCTGTTTGGGTTCAAACTGCAAGCTTTTGTAGGTAGTGCTTTAACATACATTTGACATTGGTAATCTGGGGACATAGTCGACCATACGTTCTGGCTTAAGCAGCACTACTATTTTTTCAACAGCCGAGATGCTTTGTGATTCTCCAACAAGTTTGGCAAAATCGAACACCGAACTACTCAGGATTTGGCTTGTACGATATTTACCCAATTTCGGGTTAATGTCTCCACAGGTGCGGGGCCATGTGGAAGACCGCATTGCCACGGCAATCTCCATAGAAGCGCGTCAGGCAACCCGCGCCAATGTGCTCGGCCATTTATCTGCCTATTGCACCATGTCAGGGTTGCGGGCTCAGCAACTGATGACTGAACGCAATGTGCCGCTCCAAATTCTTGAAGCACAAAAGATTACCCATCAAATAGTAACTGTCTATAAATATTTGATGGATGCCTACGTTAAGGATTTTGTGTTTGCCCCTGTCCTGCAGTATTTGCACAAGATCGATTCAAACTGCAATAAGGAAGAAGTCGCCCTCAAAATCTTGCCAGAATTTAATCGTTTGATGCAAGGGTTGGAACCGCTACTTCAGGATCTGCAACGCCTGATTGCAACATCTCAAAATCCTCGGGCCATTGGCTTTTTAAGTACACAAATTCATTTGTCTCGTCAAAGGATTTTAGAGCGTTTAAGTGTTTACGAGCGTATCTGGCTTTCGCCCTATTTACAGTTGACGGAGGAGTTGCTGTGTATGCCATGGCAACGGGTATGCACAGCGGCCAATCGGCACTCACCAAATAGTTCGGCAGCCACCATCGTGATGAAAATGTTGCCGCTGACGGATGACATTGCCCGGGCCGTTTACCAACGGGCATTACGCACATTCCCCAACCACATCAGTCGTCAAGGGCGTATTCAATCAGCGCCAGTTCAAACGTCTAGTCTGCGGGATTTGAGCATGTTTCAAACCTATATCTGGCTATCGTTACTGGAAAGTGATTTATCGGTAATCAAAAATGAGCTACTTCCCCTATGCTTGCTAGTCTTTCCCTGTTCAAACGTGCGTTGGCAATTTATTCAGGCTGGGATCCAATGGCTGAGTGAAGAGATTTATCCAAATCTGACCTCGCAGGAAACGCTGATGTTTTCTAGCTACATAAAACCGATTCAAATGCTATTTAGAAAGGCTAACCCAGAGGAGGTTGACCTAGTAGACGTCAATAGCAAGTTGACGGTGCAGTTAGGCTAATGGCATTTGAAATTATTGTCCCTTACTGTCTAGTAACGCCAACAGTTCCGCCTCATTCAGCTGCGGTGTGTTGTACTTCTCAGACTTTTTGAGTTTACTGCCGGGGTTTTTACCAACAACAATATAATCTGTTTTACCACTGGGCATTTTGTTAATGCGTCCACCGGCTGTAGTAATCAGTTCGACGACTTGCTCATAGTTGAGGGTGTTTAAGGTGCCGGTAAGCACGAAGCTTTTATCGGTTAGGCTCCCTGTTGACGGGGCTGTGGGGGTTGGCCCCTCCTCTGCGGTGGTTTCGGCCACCGGCAATGGTGTTGCCTCGGATATTTCTGCGGGCTGTGCGGCAGCCGGGCTGGCTGGAGCCGGGCTGGCTGGAGCCGGGCTGGGGGCCACGGGGGATTGCTGAAGAGATTTAATCATCTTTTGGCTCAGATCGAGGGCCTCCTTCAGGGCATTTTGCTCTTGGGCCGCTGTGGATAATTGCTTAGCCTGGGTGGCCATGGTTGTTTTGACAGCCTGCAATTCTTCGGATAACTGGGCATTGGTTGTTTCAAGCTCTTCCAGCGGACCGGTGGATGCCTCTTGGATCATCTTTAAATGGGTCTTGAGGGCGTCTAACTCGGCCTGTAATTCTGATATGGTTTGTTCTGCTTCCGTGGTTGAGGCCTCTAAAAGTTGCTGTGTTTCGGTGAGTTGGGTGGTCAGGGTGTCGGCTTGGGCGGCCTGAAGTTGCAATGCTTCTAGCTGTTCAGGGGGCTGCTGATTTTGCACAGCGGTGGCCAATTCAATGCGGGCCTGCTCCGCCGCTGCTTCGGACTCGCTGAGGGTCTGTTGCACTTGGTCTAATTCGGTGGTGAGGGCCTGGGCCTGGGTATTGGCCTGGGTGACTTGCAGCTGACTATCTTGCAACTGGCGCTGCAGTTGTTCCTGCTCTTGGCGCAATTCCAAGAGTTGCTGTTCTGCTTGGTCTTGCCCTGCATAGGAAGCCTTTGCTTGGTCTTGTAGCTCCTGCTGTAGCTGCTGCACCTGCTGCTGTAGCTGGATGACGACGGCCTGGGCTGGGTCTTCGTCTGTCTGGGCTGACTGGGCCGAGTTCAGGGCTTGCTGCAGCCCCTGATTTTGTTCCCTCAGATCAATATTGACCTGGCTAAGCTGGGTTTTCTCGTAGGTTAGTTCCCGTCGAACTTGGGCCGTCTCGGTTTGGGCAACATCGAGGTTTTGTTGTAGCTCTTTAATTTGTTGCTCTAGGAGCGTAACGTTTTCGCTAAGTTGAGTGTTTTCTTGGCTGAGCTGGGTGGCCTGTTGCTGGTTTTGTTGCTCCAGGGTAGCAATGGTTTCAGCCAGCTGATTTTTTTCTGTGGTCAGTTCTGCGAGCTGGCCGTCGGAGGCTTGTTGGACGGTTTCTTGAGCTTGGAGGGCCTCTGTTTTGACCTGGGCTAGGGTGGCCTGGGCCTTGCTTGCCTGCTGCTCTAGGGTGGTGATTTTCGCCCGCAGCTGCGCCTGGACGTCTGCTTGCTGGGTGGATTGTTGTTGGGCTTGGGTGGCCTCAGATTGAGCGGTGGCGAGGGACTTTTTGAGCTGTTGTGTCTGTTGTTCTAGGGTTGCCGCTGTTTCGGTGAGCTGTTTTTTGTCTGCCGTTAGCTGGGTGATTTGCTGCTGTAGAGGGGTGGTCTGGGCCTTTGCCTGCTGGAGCTGGTCCTGAAGTTTGGTTTGGCTGGCTTGGCTCGTTTTTAGGTCCTGTTGCAGCTGGTGCAGTTTTTGTTCGACGTTGCTTTGGGCGGTCAGGCTCTGCTGCTGGGCGGATTCTAGGTCACTGACGGTTTGCCGCTGCTGTTGGAGCGTCTGGTCTAGGGCCTGTTTGTCGGCGGTGAGGGTGGTGACGCTGGTTTCGAGCTGGCGGGCTTTGCGTTCGGATGCGCTTAGGGATTGGGTGGTGCGATCGCACTCTGTCTTGAGCTCCTGAACCTGCTGCTCCAAGGACATCACCGCATCCTTTGCCAAGGCCATGGCCTCGTTTAGGGTTTGGGTTTGCCCCTTAGCCAAGGTCACCTGCTGCGATAGCTTATCCTTGGTGGACTCCAGGGATTGAATCTTCGTCGTCTGCTCGGTTTGACGCTTGCCGTAGCGGCTGGCCATCAAGGCTCCCACCAACGCGGCCCCTCCAGCAGCCGTCCCCACCAGTTCAGAGGCCAACGTGTAATCGAAATCCATGGTCTAACCAAAGCGCGTCATGTACATCGTAAGGACCCAGGGCACAGCAGCACAACTTTCGCCCAAAGGTTTAAGCATTCTAAAATATAGCTTGGCGTCCATAGGTTCAGGCCATAGGCAATCGTATGAATGCCTCGGGTTGTAGCAACTATGGGCACAGCGAACCACTGCATGGGTTCAGCCGTTCGCCCTAGGGAATCCAAACTTTTACTGCCACCCAGGATTTAAACCAACGTCACCAGGCAAAATGAATAGACCCTCTGTACCCATCCTCGACCATGACCACAGCGCCCGTGCCTAATCGATTGAGCAGCCTTTACCAGTCATCCATCGGTAAAAAAATCATCACCGGCATCAGCGGCCTGGCCCTCGTTACCTTTGTCATCGTCCACATGGTAGGCAACCTACTCTTGCTGGGCAGTTCCGACAGCTACAACCAGTATGGCCACCATCTAGAACAGCTGGGACCGTTACTGTGGCTAATTGAGGCCACCTTGCTAGGATTTGTGGGGTTGCATATTTTGGTGGGGGTACAAATTTTCCTAGGACGCCTTAGGGCAAGGCCCCAGGGCTATAGCACCTATCTCTCGGCGGGGGAGCCCAGCCATCAAACCCTCAGTTCCCGCACCATGATTATCACCGGCCTGGGCCTGGGCAGCTTTTTGGTGTGGCATCTGCTCACCTTTAAGTTTGGTATTCGCTACACCGTGCCAGGCTCAGAGGTCAGGGATCTGGCCCGCCTGGTCATCGAAAAATTTCAGCAGCCGGTTTATGTCTTTGGTTATACCGGTGTCATGGTGATACTGGCCAGTCACCTACGCCATGGTATTTGGAGTGCCCTGCAGTCATTGGGGGCGTTGGATGCCAAGGTGCGCCCCGTTATTTATGGGGCCAGTCTGCTGTTAGCCATGGGCATTGCCCTTGGGTTTGTGGTGTTGCCATGGGGGATATATCTGGGACTGGTGGCTAATTAGTCCTGGGCTGATTAGTCTTGGACGCAACAGATCCTCGGGATGGTTTTATCTGGGAACCCCTGATGTATGGCATCATCCCCCCATCGAGGCAGCCCCTACATCAGCAACGTCCGTTTTGAAGTGTGACTTTTGAATTATCAACCATGCCCCTAGATCCCCGCATTCCCGACGGTGCCCTAAAAGATAAGTGGAACAACTATAAAGATCACTGTAAGCTGGTCAACCCCAACAACAAACGCAAGCATACGGTAATTATTGTGGGCACGGGGCTGGCCGGAGCATCGGCATCCGCCACCCTGGCAGAGCTGGGTTATCACGTCAAAAGCTTCTGCATTCAAGATTCTCCCCGGCGGGCCCATAGCATTGCGGCCCAGGGGGGCATTAACGCCACTAAAAATTATCCCAACGATGGCGACAGTATCTGGCGGTTGTTTTACGACACCATCAAAGGGGGAGACTATCGCTCCCGCGAGGCCAATGTGTATCGTCTGGCCCAAATTAGCAACCACATTATTGACCATTGTGTTGCCCAGGGGGTGCCCTTTGCGCGGGAATATGGTGGGCTGTTGGCCAATCGGTCCTTTGGGGGTGCCCAGGTATCGCGCACATTTTATGCCCGTGGGCAGACGGGGCAACAACTGTTGTTGGGGGCCTATGGTGCCATGATGAAAATGGCGGACCAGATTGAGACGTTTACCCGGCGGGAAATGCTCGATTTGGTGGTGGTGGATGGCCATGCCAGGGGGATTATTACCCGTAACCTCATCACCGGAGAGCTGGAGCGTCACCAGGGAGATGCGGTGCTGCTGTGCACCGGAGGGTATGGCAATGTGTTTTACCTGTCCACCAATGGGCGTAACTCTAATGTGACGGCGGCATGGCGCTGTTATAAGCGGGGGGCTCATTTTGCCAACCCTTGCTATACCCAGATTCATCCCACGTGCATTCCGGTGTCAGGGGACTATCAGTCAAAGCTGACGTTGATGAGTGAGAGTTTGCGCAACGATGGCCGTGTTTGGGTGCCCCTAAAAGCGGGGGATAATCGTCCCCCCAATCAGATTCCTGAAGCAGAGAGGGACTATTACCTGGAAAAACGCTATCCCAGCTTTGGTAATCTGGTGCCTCGGGATGTGGCGTCCCGCAATGCCAAGCACATGACGGACGAAGGCCGTGGCGTGGGGGCGACGGGTCTGGCGGTGTATTTGGATTTTCGAGATGCCATGGAACGGGAAGGGCGAGATGCGATCGCAGCCCGCTACGGCAACCTTTTCCAAATGTACCAACGGATTACGGATGAAAACCCCTACGACGTGCCCATGCGCATTTACCCGGCGGTGCACTACACCATGGGCGGCCTGTGGGTGGATTACC
>CALHGI010000645.1 GCA_938029995.1 uncultured cyanobacterium
CGGCCTCTAACCTTGCCAACAGTGGCCTACTCAAGGTTTGTCCCAGCCCGGTCCTCCAGCAGGTTCAATAGGTTCAAGCCGCCCATCGACAATGCCTACCGCTGATTTCAGGCCGATCATTTTTCTAATTACACAAACCAATAAACATCGAAAGATAAAAGGAGAAACCAAATGAAAGTTGTTCTATTTTGCGGTGGTCTCGGCACCCGACTAAGGGAATATTCTGAAACGATTCCCAAGCCAATGGTGGAGATTGGCTATCGTCCCATCATTTGGCATCTGATGCGATATTACGCCCACTTTGGCCACAAGGAATTTATTCTTTGTTTGGGCTACAAAGGGGATTACATCAAAAATTACTTCCTTAACTACAACGAATGCCTATCCAATAACTTTACCCTATCGAATGGGGGCAAACATGTTGAACTCCATACCACTGACATAGAAGACTGGAAAATTACGTTTGTTGATACGGGCCTAAATTTGAACGTCGGCCAGCGGCTAGCGGCCGTTAAACCCTATCTAGAAGGAGAGGATGTCTTTCTAGCAAACTATGCCGATGGCCTCAGCGATCTCGACTTAAACGTATACCTTGAGAACTTTTATCAAAAAGACAAAATCGCTAGCTTTTTAGCCGTGCAGCCCTCCCAATCATTCCACGTCGTTTCCCTAGACAATGAGGAGGGGCTAGTGGAAAACATCCAATCCGTAGGTCTTTCAGATCTATGGATCAACGGCGGATTCTTTGCCCTAAGGAAAGAAATATTTGACTATATGCAGGCGGATGAAGAGTTAGTCCTCGAACCCTTCCAGCGCTTAATCCAGAAAAAGCAACTGGTCGCCTACAGGCATCCTGGGTTTTGGGCCTGCATGGATACCCTAAAGGAGAAAATGTTGTTTGACGATATGTATGCCCAGGGCAATACCCCTTGGACCATCTGGGAAAACCCCTCAGCAATGTCACAAACCACCCTAAAGCCTGGGGCACAGGATCATCTAAGTTCCCAAAATTCCCACAATACGGCAGCAGCGGCAAGCTAAAGAGGCCGAGAGACTTCCCCCCTCCCGATGGAAGTCTCTCCCAGACCACGTCCCCATCTGTTGCCTTAACTGAGCTATGCAAAAACTAATCGACCATCCGCAGGAACACAATTCATTCCGTCGCATCCTTTGCCTAGGTGCCCACAGTGATGACATTGAAATCGGGTGTGGTGGAACTATTTTAAAATTATTAGAACAGTTTCAAGACACTGAAGTGCACTGGGTCGTGTTTTCGGCCACCGGCCACCGACAAGAAGAAGCGTTAGCCAGCGCCAACAGCTTCCTAAAGAACGCAACCAAAAAGAATATTATCATCCAAGAATTTAGGGAGCGATTTTTTCCATATATTGGCATGGAAATCAAGGAGTTTTTTGATCAGCTGAGTAGAGACGTATCCCCGGATTTAGTCCTCACCCACTATCGCCACGATTTACATCAAGACCACCGGCTGATCTCTGAACTGACGTTGAATGCATTTCGCAATCATATGATTTTAGAGTATGAAATTCCCAAGTATGATGGGGACTTGGGGAATCCTAACTTCTTTGTTCACCTTGATCAATCTCACTATCAGCAAAAAGTCTCCTATCTGACGCAACACTTTCAAACCCAGTTTAATAAACAGTGGTTTGATGAAGAAACTTTTTCGTCCATTTTGAGGCTGCGCGGCATTGAATCTAATGCGCCCAATAAATATGCAGAAGCGTTTTACTGTCGAAAAGCTGTCCTAATTTAATCAGGCTAGCTACATTGCAGCATCACAGATCCCAAATATTTTCTAGCGTATAGGGTCCCCCTGGGACCTGCCAAAAGGCTCCATCCACATAGCGATAGTCTAAATCCAGTGCGGCAATCGCCTGCATATCTTCCGCCGTCAGCACAACATTGGCCGAGGCTAGGTTCTGGCGAAGCCGTTCCGGGTTAAAGGACTTTGGAATCACCACAGTCCCCCGCTGTATGGCCCAGCTCAGCAGCACTTGGGCTGGGGTCACCCCGTGGCGTTTGGCAATGGCCGCCATGGTGGGCTCTTCCAATAAAATCGGATCGTCCGCTGTCTTGAGGCTCTCGGGCCGATCCGAGGAGCCGAGGGGAGAATAGGCCGTCAGGTGAATATTGTTTTTGTGGCAGAAGTCCAATAGCGATGGTTGCTGTAGGTAGGGATGCAGCTCAACCTGGTTCATTTCTGGCGGACGTTCGGCATCATCCAACAGATTTTGTAATTTGGCAATACTAAAATTGGACACGCCAATGTGGCGACACAGACCTTTGTCCACCAGCGATTCCATGGCACGCCAGGTGTCTAAAATGGGTAGGTCATGGAGGGAAATTAGCTTCTCTGATGTCATGGGGAAGGTACTTCCCTTTTTCATGGCAACGGGCCAATGCATAAGGTACAGGTCTAGGTACTCTAGCTGCAAATTGGCCAGGGTTTCCTCTAGGGCGGGCTGCACATCCTGCGGGTCATGGCAGTCGCTCCACAGCTTGGAGGTAATCCACATCTGCTCTCGGGTGACAATGCCCGCTTTAAAGGAATCCGCCAGGGCACGGCCAATCTTGGCTTCGTTGCCATAGACGTGGGCACAGTCAATGTGGCGATATCCGGCTGCGATCGCATACCTCACGGTACTGTACACATCCCCGGTAAACGATTGCCGTGGTTCCAGTCCCAATAGACGATAGGCAGCTGCGATCGCACGCTTAGCCTTCTGCTTGATCCCCCCCGAGGATGATTTCCATGTCCCTAAGCCCAACACGGGCATTTGGTCGCCATTGCTAAATTTGACCGTATCTATATCGTTCATATACCACTTCGTCTATCTCACAACACCTGATCCTCAAGCCAAAACCCATCCCATACTCAAGGAGCGATTGACGCCTGTTTCGCCGTTGCTAATTTAGAGGATAAACCAATCGGTTAGCCATGCCAGGGGACAGTATCCTTCAGATCACATCACCCCAAAGCTCAGCAACGTCCCCATCCCTAACAGGCCAAGGACATATTGATCGAGTCAATACTGCGAGCCAGCTGTTGCAAATGTCTCTGCCGTTCAACCACAGCTGGGCTAGGCTCTAAGTCAAATACGGCTAAAATAT
>CALHGI010000646.1 GCA_938029995.1 uncultured cyanobacterium
CTTCACCATAGGCAAAGCCATGGAATACGCCTGCGGCAGCCGCCAACGCAGCAACCGTACTTAAATTGAGTTTGTTTCCCATGGCAAGAATCACACCAAAGGCCAACACCGACGCCGAGACCACAAACTCAGGTGCCGGTAAATCAAAGGACATGAGATGAATGGCTGCTCCGACGAGGGAAGCTAACACAAACATAATGGGAACCAGCACCCCTTTCGGTCGAGTCGCTGCCATTAGCCCCGCTGCAATCACAAATGCCAGGTGGTCTAGACCAATGACCGGGTGACCAACACCGGACAGCAAGCCTTCAACTGCGTTAGCGGGTAAGCGGCCACCTAGTGGGTGGTGGGCCAGGGCCGGAGCTGCCGCTAGGGAGAACATACCCAGGAATACAAATAATCCCAGTAAGGCTCGACTTAACCGGTTAAACTCGCCAGTGATTGGTTTTCGGAGCATGGCAGAAATTTTAGATAAATTAGGGGCTAACATGAAACCTTCCAAGGAAAAACAAAGAGAGAAGAGCTAGAAACTTGTTGGTGGAATGGTGGTGTAGGATGTCTCAACCAATGTCAACGAAGTGCCTGACCAAAGAGAGATAAAGGGAGATGTCTTAGGGGGAAGGGGCTGCTAGGTCAGGGCTCAATTCCCCCCGTCGGTCAACTTATTCAAGGACAACACAGGCTATGGATTGCGTCCCATGGCGAACAAATTATTGTCAGCGGTCGATTACCACTTCTTATAGGGCAAGAATTTGCCACACATAATCACCTTTACCCGATCGCCTTTGGGATCTTCTTCCCTTTCCACATCGATGGAGAAGTCAATGGCACTCATGATGCCGTCACCGAACTTCTCGTGGACCACGGCCTTAACGGGCACGCCGTAGACCTGCATGATTTCATAGAAGCGATAAATTAACGGATCTGTTGGAACTAGGGGGTCTAACCCACCTTTCATGGGACATTCGGTTAAATATTCAACAAACTCTGACCCCATGCCCAACGCTTCCACAATTTTGGTCGCTTCTTCTTCAGAGGCACTGGCCTGACCATAGAGCACTGAAGCAATCCAGACTTCGTCGTAGCCCAGTTTGGCTTCCAAGTCAGCGAATGAGATACCTTTAGCTTTTTTCGCGGCAAGAAACTTGGTGGAAATTTCAGAAATAGCCATGGCAAAATTACCTCTTGATTGCAATAGTTAAAAAGGAAAAACGCTTATGACAGAATCGGGCTAGCTATTTAATGCGCGATTCTTCTACGGCTCGAGTCTCGCGGAATAGGTGGCTTTCCATTTCGGCCTTTAGGTCGTGGTAAGCGGGGTGTTGATCAATGGTTTCGCGATTTCGAGGGCGCGGAAATGGCACCTCTAGAATCTCATCAACACGGGCCGCCGGGCCTCGGGTCATCATAACAATGCGGTCCGACAGCAGCAGGGCTTCTTCAATGCTGTGGGTAATCATAATGACCGTCTTTCGCTGTTGTTCCCAAATGCGCTCCACTTCGCTTTGCAGAAAGCCTCGAGTCAGGGCATCTAACGCACCAAAGGGTTCATCCATCAGCAAAATCTGAGGATTGATGGCTAGGGCGCGGGCAATGCCCACCCGTTGTCGCATGCCCCCCGACAGCTCGTGGGGATGCTTTTTCTCGGCCCCTTCTAGACCCACCAGCTGAATCTGTTCTTTGATGTTACGGGTGCGCTGCTTGGGGGACAGTTTGGGATAAACGGTTTCAACAGCAAACCGGATATTTTCCTCCACCGTCATCCAGGGCATTAAAGCATAGTTTTGAAAAACCATGCCCCGGTCGGCACCCGGACCTTGAATGGGGCGGCCGTTAAGAAGAATTTCTCCTTGGGTGACGGTGGATAGACCCGCTACCATATTGAGCAGGGTGGACTTACCACAGCCCGATGGACCAATGATGGAGACAAAGGTATTGGGCTCAATGTCTAAGCTAATGTCTTCAATGGCGACAAAATCGCGACTGGTTTTTCGGGTTAGTTTGCTGAAGATATCTCTCTTGCCAGCAAATACCTTGGTGACATTACGAATGGACAGCTGGGCTGACGAAAATTCGGGTTCAGAAGACACGGTGTCAGACGAATAATTGAGGGAAGCAATGCTCACGCTTTACGCCCAAATGCAACAAATTTTTCTAGCGCGCCAAAAATGTTGTCCAAGATTAGCCCCACTAGACCGATGATGAAAATCGCAACGAGAATATTCGGGATATACAGGTTGTTCCATTCATTCCAGATGAAGTAGCCTAACCCTGTACCCAAGAGCATTTCAGCCGCTACAATCACCAGCCAGGAAATGCCCATGCTGATGCGCAAACCCGACACAATATTGGGTAGGGCGGCTGGAATAATCACCTTGAAGATGGTACGTAGCCTTGATGCTCCCAGGGTTTTAGAAACGTCTAAATATTCAGGGTTGACGTTGGCGACGCCGAAGGCGGTATTGATCAGGGTGGGCCAAATGCTGGAAATTAGGATGATAAAAACCCCGGTTTGCTCAGAATCTCGAAAGATGTACAGACCCAGGGGGAGCCACGCCAGGGGTGACACGGGTTTTAACAACTGTACATAGGGGTTGAAGGCTTTGTAGGCAATGGGGGAAATGCCGATCAGAATGCCGAGGGGCACGGCGATCACAGAAGCTAGACAATAGCCAATGGCCACCCGCCGCAGGCTAATCAACAGGTTCCAACCGATGCCCAAATCATTGGGACCATTGTCAAAGAAGGGGTGGGTGGACCACCACCACAGTTCTTTAAGGGTAGTGGATGCATTGGGCATCC
>CALHGI010000647.1 GCA_938029995.1 uncultured cyanobacterium
AGACCATCCTGCAATAAACCTAGGACAATACCGGCAATAGCGGCATCCACGATGGGGTGATGAATGCTCCAGATCACAACCCAGATAAGTAACCAATTGGGTGCCACACCCAACAGCTCAATCCCAGGGAACCTCATGGGAGATAGGAGCAGACAAACTAAACCTGAGCCAATAACAATAGCAATGTTAAGGCAGGTTTTTTGAAAATCGGAAAGCGTCGTTTTCCCTTTAGATGTATTCATATCTGAGGGATTAGGAAGGGGTTAGGGCTAAGGCGTTGGGGCATCGTCTACGATTTCTGCGGGAGGCGCATTAACGTCGGTTTTCGCCTCAAAAGGATGGAGGGTAACCCATTCCAAAATATTCAGGGGGGACGATAGCTGAATCACAGCTTCAGGGGCCGGACTCTTTTTCAAATCCATACTTTCAATCCGTCCCACCGGTACTCCCTGGGGAAATAATCGACTGTAGGAAGACGAAACAATCACATCCCCTGGTTTCACGTCTGGCGTGGTCTCAAAAAATTGCATCACCACGCGACCATCAACGTTGCCGCGCACAACGCCCAGGGCACGACTACGACTAACTTTTACCCCCATTTGACTGGTCGGGTCAGTAATCAGCAAAATTTGACTAGTGTTAGGGGAAACACTCACCACTCGCCCGACTAATCCCCCAGGACCGGTAGCCATATCCCCTTCGGTGACGCCAGTTAAACTGCCTTTATTAACCGTGATTTCCTGCCACCAGTTATCTGCACTACGCCCAATCACCGCAGCAATGGTGACCTTGCCTTGGCTATCTGCGTAGTTAATGTTGTCTCGCAGGCTTTGGTTTTGATTTTCTAACTCAATAACCCGCTGCTGTAGCTCTAGAATATAAGCGTTTTCCAAGCGCTCTGCTTGGGTCAGACCAGGTTGAAGCGGAGAGGTTACGACTTGATAGATTTCATAAATGACAGCGCCCTGGCTCTGACGCATGGCCCAGGCTAGAGCAATGACAAGGGTAGATACTCCTGCCCTTGTCGCATATCTATCCCACCAACGTCTAAGTGCAAACATCTTTATAATTTGCAGAAATAGTCTTCAATAGTCTAGAGAACCTTTAGAGGTCACGGGAACGGGCACTAAAGACACGTTCCATCTGGCTAAAGTTCTCAAGCACACGCCCAGTACCCAACACGACACAACTGAGGGGGTCAGCTGCAACGTGGACCACGATACCGGTCTCATGGCTAATTAAGGTATCCAAGCCTTTGAGCAAAGCTCCGCCACCTGCAAGCATAATACCCCGATCAATAATATCAGCTGCCAACTCAGGGGGAGTTCTTTCTAATGTACGTTTAACAGCTTCTACGATGACTGACAGGGGTTCTGCCATACTTTCGCGGATTTCAGCACTTTTTACAGTGACAGTTCTAGGCAAACCGGACAGTAGGTGCAATCCTCGAACATCCAAAACAATTTCGCCATCGTTAGGACTGGGATAAGCTGAGCCGATATTAATCTTGATTTCTTCGGCGGTACGCTCACCAATCACCAAGTTATGGACTTTTTTCATGTACTGCGAGATTGAATCGCTCAGTTCATCGCCTGCCACGCGCACTGACTCACTGAGTACAGTCCCCTGCAAGCTGAGGACGGCCACCTCAGTGGTACCGCCACCAATATCGATAATCATGTTACCCGTCGGCTCAGCCACCGGTAATCCAGCCCCAATCGCAGCAGCCACTGGCTCATCGATCAGATAAACCATCCGAGCACCAGCCTGTAGGGCGGCGTCCATTACAGCTCGACGCTCAACACCCGTCACTCCACTGGGAATACCAATGACGATGCGGGGCATACCCAGCGCTCGTCCCTCATGGACACGCTTAATGAAGTGCTTGAGCATTAGCTCAGCAGTGTCAAAATCAGCAATCACGCCGTCTCGTAGGGGGCGTAGGGCTGTGATATTGCCGGGAGTACGTCCAAGCATGCGTTTGGCTTCTTCTCCGACGGCTAAGGGCTTGCCATCCTTATCCCTAGCCACAACGGAGGGTTCCTGCAAGACAACGCCTTTACCCGAGACATAGACCAAGGTGTTTGCAGTACCTAGGTCTATACCCATGTCACGGGAGAATGAAAAGCGATCGAGTAAACTCACTGTTAGACGTGCCCCCAAACGAGCTATTAAAAAACAAATGAACGACTGGTAAGCCGTTGTGGATTCTATTACGTTTTATATCGTCAAGTCCAGTACGTAGTTGTGAACCGGAAAATCGGTGCCCTGATTAAAACGACGAACGGGGAACATTAGACAGATCGATGGACATCCATTAACCGACTGAACTTAGGAATTTCATCCTAGTAAAGTTAGCTTTTACAAACTGTTGGTCTGCATTAAGCTCTATGCAACCTGCGTTACCTACAATACTCCAAGGTTACACGGTCTGAAATTCTAATGTGCCGGTAAAGTCAAAGAAGACTAGCGTGTTAGGGATGGATATAAGTATTAAGGATAATTCTAGACAGGGATACCTGTCATGCGTATTAGAGTAGTTAAAACTTAGTTGATCCAGTTGCGGGCAAGAGAGCGATGAGTCTAAATGTGGTAAACCTTGTGGGTCGGGCAGGACGGGATCCTGAAGTTCGCTATTTTGAGTCGGGCAATGTCCTTTGTAAGTTCACTATTGCGGTGAATAGACGCACCCGCAATAGTGAGCAGCCCGATTGGTTTAATTTGGAGCTGTGGGGACGAAATGCAGAAGTGGCTGCCAACTATGTCCGAAAGGGCAGCCTAGTCGGTATAGTAGGGGCCCTAAAGTTGGACAGCTGGCAGGATAGGTCAACGGGAGCTCAACGCTCTAGCCCTGTCATTAGAGTAGAACGTCTCGATCTATTGGGTTCTAAACGTGACAACGCAGCTCCCATGGGTGGGAACTACGAAGATGAGCAGTTTTAGTGCTTGAAGAGGTGCCGCTAGCTAGCTAAACGATTATTCCTATCGCCGTCTTTATCGGCGGCATCGCCATCGGCTTGGATATTGGCCTGCACACCACACCAGGCGGCACCAGGAATCACCTCAATTTTTCCTCGCTGGGGAAAGGTGAGTTCTTCAACCGCTGTCACACCATTCGTGTAGAGATATTCCCGCAAAAGCTGATAGGCTTCGTCAACGCTTTTAACGGTGTAGTTGGCAGCGTATAAATACGGCTTGAGACGATTTTTATTACGGGGTGCAGTTTCCCGAAAAGTCAGACGAGTGGGTTTATGGGCACTTCGTTGACCGCTAATGCGGTACTTGATGGTGTGGCAAGCTGTGTTGGGAAACATTTCACTGTGGAAAAACGAAATTCGGGAAAAGCTACCAGAATTACCCGACTAGCTAAATAGATGAAAAATTAAGGCTTGCATAGCTTTTTACTAACATTGAAAGCTAGTACTAATAAACGAACCCTAATCTATATCGTCTAGGGTTGTCAAAAGGAATAGTGGATTGACAGTTACATTTGATCACTTTTTATGTCGAAAGAAAGTATCCCTAGTAACGGTAATCCAACTAATACAATGACCCAGTTGGAACCTGCAGTTTTCTCGACAAAACACTCCTGTTATGGCCATGGACAATCCTTTGGGCCCACTGGATGTCCCAATTGAAAACTGGCTGATTTTCTGGAAAAAAGCAGCCGTTCTGGCGGGGGTTAAGTGGCTTGAGATTGTTGCGTTGATGTCCTTGTCGGCTAGCGTTTTTTTTACTGTCGCCAAAAATTGAGGAGTATCAGTCGCCCTATCGATCCATACGGTTCGACTTGGCATGATATGCCCAATGGAGGCATCCGTAGTAACTGATGATGGCTAGGACCAAGCCCACGATGGTGCTGCCAAGCATTAATGCAAGGGTAATGTCAAAGCCGAGGCTCATCCATTCCTGGGGAGAACGATTCGTGAGATTCGTTGCTGCAGATTGACCTAAAATCCTGCGGCCTACCTGATAGTTGAAGGCATAAATCGGCACGTAGGTGAGTGGATTACTAATCCACGTGCCAGCGGCAGCAACGATTTTATTGCCTCGAATAGCGGCTGCGATCGCAATGCCAATAAACGTCTGCAAACCAAACAGGGGATAGCTACCGGCAAATACTCCGGCGGCTAATCCCCTGGCAATGGCTTGGGGATGGCTACGTAGGCGAATGAAGCGAATATAAACGTACCTAGCCAGACGCCGAACCCGTTTGTGGGGAGGCCGACCTGATGCGGGACCGCGATGACTCGATTGATGGCCATCAAACGGAGGCCGACTGGATGCGGGACCGCGCTTACCAGCTTGATTGTCATCAAAAGGTCCTTTTGGAGCCACCACGGTTAGATTCCTTAGGCGATAGGGAGGGCAATGCCGATGGAGTGTATGGTCCAATCCTACCCGTCATGGACTACTAGAATTAATTATGACAACAGAGGCGATGTTAATGGTTCCTGATGTTCCTGAGTCTTAGGCGGCATAGGGTAAGGTAACAAATTGGTGCAAATGCATAGGGACTAGGGAGAAAGTGGGTGACTAGAACAGTGCCAACGGTAGTACAGGGACAAACCATTGCTGCGATCGCAACTGCCATTGTGCCGCAGCAGGGCAGTGTCGGCATTGTACGTCTGTCAGGAGCCACTGCTGTTGCCATTGCCCAGCAACTGTTCCAAAGCCCTGGCCCCTGGGAAAGCCATCGCATTCTCTATGGTTACATCACCCATCCCACCCATCAGACAACCGTAGATGAGGCCCTGCTACTGTTAATGCGGTCCCCCCGCTCCTACACCCGGGAAGACGTGGTGGAATTTCACTGCCACGGCGGCATTATGGTGGTCCAAGAAGTACTACAGCTGTGTATCGCCCAAGGAGCTCGCCTGGCAGAACCGGGGGAATTTACCCTGCGAGCCTTTCTCAATGGACGTTTAGATCTGACCCAGGCCGAAGGCATTGCTGACTTAGTCGGAGCCCAGTCCCCCCAAGCGGCCCAGGCAGCCTTAGCCGGGATTCGGGGCAAGCTCACAGACGTCATCCGCCAATGTCGCAACCGGTGTTTAGATGTGCTGGCGGAGGTGGAAGCGCGCATTGACTTTGCTGACGATCTGCCACCGCTGAATGAAGACCATGTGCGCCAGCAGCTGACGCACATCTTGACTGACCTGGAGCACACATTGGCCACGGCCCACCAAGGAGAACTGATGCGCACCGGACTCAAGGTGGCGATTATTGGCCAGCCCAACGTGGGGAAATCTAGCTTACTCAATGCCTGGAGCCGTTGCGATCGCGCCATTGTTACCGCCCTTCCCGGCACCACCCGCGACGTGGTGGAATCCCAGCTGGTGGTCGGCGGCATTCCCATCCAAGTGCTCGACACAGCAGGCATTCGAGACGCCACGGATCAGGTCGAAAAAATAGGAATTGAACGCTCCCAAACCGCCGCCCAAAATGCTGATGTAATCCTCCTAACCGTCGATGGCACCCTAGGTTGGACCGCCGCCGAAGAAACCCTATACAGCACCATTAAACATAAGCCCCATATCCTCATCCTCAACAAAATAGACGTCGCCCCCCCCATCAACCTGCCCATCACCCAGGTGCCCATCGTCAAAACCGCCGCTGCCCAGGGCCAAGGCATCGAAGACTTGGAGCAGGCCATCCTAGATATCGTCCAAGCGGGTCATGTAACGGCAGCCAATGCAGAACTCGCCATCAATCAACGCCAGGCCGCCGCCCTCACCCGAACCCAAAGTGCGCTCAAACAGGTGCAAGCCACCATGACAGATGCCCTCCCCTTAGATTTCTGGACCATTGACCTCCGCGATGCCATTCGAGCCTTGGGGGAAGTAACGGGAGAAGAGATGACCGAATCCATGCTGGACGAGATCTTTAGTCGATTTTGTATTGGGAAATAAGGGCAAACCATGGCCATGGACGAGAGCACAGGGATAGGACACAAAATCAACCCCATTACCCTCCAAACCCTATACGTCACCTTAGCCAGTGATCACCTACAGGAATTAGTGGCGTTTTATCAAGCGCTCCTCGGCTGCGCACCCCACCACCACACACCAGAACGCTATGCAGAGTTCTGGCTACCAGGCCTGAAGCTAGCCCTGTTTAAACCCAGTGCCGACCACAGACAGGAATTTTTTAACCCCGCTGGCAGCATGAGTCTCTGTTTAGAAGTGGAAAATTTGCACGATGCGATCGCCACCGTTACGGCCCTGGGATACCCACCACCGGGAACCATTACCCACGCCAGCCACGGCCAAGAAATATACGCCTACGATCCCAGTGGCAATCGCCTGATCCTGCACCAACCGAAGCCCCCTAGTCCATCTGGCTAATGCGCTTCAGCTTGAGCAGATCGGTCATCTTCCGTAGTTTTTTGACGGTCCGATCAAAATGGGCATGATCTTTGACATCAATCCCCAAATCAATCTCAGCAATTTGGTCAGGAAATGTCGTTACCGTAGCCCGATGCACATTGATTTTCAGATCCGACAAATGACTCAAAATATCCTTTAGAACGCCCACCCGATCAATCACCTCAAGCTTGAGCATCACAGGATAGGTTTGGGGCCGACCGGTCATCGCCTCAGGGGCATTCCAACGGACAGGAATTAACCGATCCCCAGGCACAGAAGCCACATTAGGACACCCCTGACGATGAATTGCGATGCCACGGGCACCCAGGGATACCGCACCCAAAATAGACTCCCCCGGCAGCGGATTGCAGCAGCCCGCTATGTGATGCACGAGTCCCTCCACACCGATGATAGAACTGCCCGAATTATCATCGGGGACAGCATCCTCACCCCAACTAGTCCGCACATTAATTTGTTCAGCTAGGGTCTCAGAGTCTATTTCCTCTAGCGGTTGGAGTTCCTTAGTGGCTTCCTGTAACCGGTTCACCACAGAATTCAGAGTAATTTCGCCATACCCCAAAGCCGCCAACATGTCCTCCACACAGGGATAATTACTCCGTTGGGCAGCGTCTTGGGCTGGGGTAGATTTCAACAACGCATCCAAACCATCCCTACCCATCACTTTTTCCAACATGGCGTGGCCACGGGCCATGTTCTCATCATGGTGAGACTGCTTGTACCAATGCCGAATACGTCCACGGGCACCGGCAGAGACGACAAAATTTAGCCAATCTAAACTGGGATGACTATTTTTATTAGTCATAATGTCCACAATGTCGCCGTTCTCCAGCCGAGTCCCCAGAGTCACCATGCGATCATTGACCTTCGCACCACAGCAGTGATTTCCCACTTCGGTGTGGATGCGATAGGCAAAGTCTACGGGTGTGGCCCCCTGACTCAGGGCAAAGACATCCCCCCTGGGGCTAAACACATAGACTTCCTCGTCAAAAAGGTTGTCCTTCACATCACTAAGATATTCCTGGGCATCTTTAAGTTCGTTTTGCCATTCCAAAAGCTGGCGGAGCCAAGTGAATTTTTCATCTTCGGCGTTCACCTTAGTGTTGCTATTGCCGGTTTCCTTATACTTCCAATGGGCCGCGATCCCGTACTCGGCCACATGGTGCATCTCCATGGTCCGAATCTGCACCTCAATAGGACGCCCCTGGGCACCGATAACCGCCGTGTGGAGAGACTGATAGCGGTTAGCCTTAGGAAGACCAATATAATCCTTAAACCGTCCAGGGATCGGCTTGAAGCTATCGTGGACCACGGCTAACGCCCGGTAGCATTCCACCTTAGTGCCAACAATAATGCGGACCGCAGCGATGTCATAGATCTGATGGAAGTCCTTATGCTGCCGTTGCATCTTGCGATAGATGCTGTAGAGGTGCTTGGGTCGACTGCTGATTTCAACACAGGTGATCCCTTCATCCTCTAGATGAGTTTGCAATAGATCAGCGACCTGGTTTAGGCGAGATTCCCTATCCGTACGTTTCTCAGAAATCAGACTTTTAATCTCTTTGTAGGCGGAATCTTCCAGGTACTTAAAACAAAGATCTTCTAGCTCCCATTTCATTCGGCCAATTCCCAGACGGTTAGCCAGTGGGGCAAAGATTTCGATCGTCTCCCGCGCCTTTTGTAGCTGTTTTTCCGGCGGCATATGCTGGAGCGTGCGCATATTGTGGAGCCGGTCCGCCAGTTTAACCACAATGACACGAATATCCTGGGCCATGGCCAAGAACATGCGGCGAAAGTTCTCTGCTTGGCGTTCGGTCTTGCTGTTGAACTGAAACTTTGAAAGCTTGGTCACCCCCTCCACCATCTGACGGACCTCAGCGCCAAAGTGGGCTTCAATTTCATCCGCCGTCACATCCGTATCTTCCACCACATCGTGCAAAAAGCCCGCAGCGATCATGGCGCTGTCTCCCCCCAGCCCACGTAGGATGTTAGCCACAGCCACGGGATGGGCAATGTACGGTTCCCCCGACGCACGCATTTGCCCTTTGTGCAGCTGATAGGCAAACTCAAACGCTCGACAAACTAGCTGATTGTTGTCTTTGGGAAGTTCAATGGGGGCCGTGCCGTCGTCGCCAGCGGCCTTGGGCAGCTGACTGTGCTCTAGGATGCAAGACCTAAGCCAGGTAGGTAAGGTGCAATCGTGGGGAAGAACGGGGGCGGCTGAGATCATGGTAGATAGAGGGAAAGGATAAAAACGGCTAAAGGTACGTATGTGCCCTGAGACAAATACCAAATCCAGGTATATGCAACTATCCAGACAGACTCACCATGAGCTGCCTTAGTCTTATCATCTTGATCTGAAAAATGATTCCTGTTGCAAGATAGATAAACTCTTCAAGCTTTATCTTGCCCAGGACGTTTGACCAATTATTCGCAGAACAGTCAGGTTAAACGTATAAATTCTTACAATTATAACCTGACACTGAATGGCCCCATAGTTAGTAAAAAACCATCGGACTTAATGATCTAAATAGGTCATTTATTGTTTGCCCAAGGTAACCATTTACGATCATGCCCTGGGTCTTCATCTCCAGGGTATTGGCCCACTTAGCAACCAGTCGGCCACCCATGACCAACATCGGTGCTAACTCAGCCCACCCGGCCCTACAGCCATTAAATAGCAAGGGTTTACCATCCGCTTTGCTCCCACAAAGAGGGCATGGTTGAGCCTAGGTGAGGGATTCACAGGGGGGACAAGGGGCAAAAACCAGACAGTTTTTGAGCTCCACACGGATAAGGGACAGCGTCAGATGTAAAAGAACAATTAGGTATCAAAGCTTTAATTGGGGCGGTTTTATTAAACTCTCACATTATTATTAAATCATGACATTTGCCCATGCCACCGAGACCCTAGTGCACTACGCAGAACAGTTAACCCAGCTCCAGCGGGTAACGGGGCAAAAAGTCATGGCCCAGCAGGCCCATAATTTACAGACCTTTTTTCGCCAGAATTTATGGCCCCTGGCAAGCCAGTTGGAACTACCACAACACCAAGCTCAGTGGCTTTCGGCGACCACTGAAATTCAACGCCACATGAGGCTGCTGACCGTAGAAATTAGCTTCGCCCAAGCAGCCCGTCAGGGTCCAACCCGGCAACAACGCCTGGGGCAAATTGAGCATCGATTAGAGCAATTACAGGGGTTTACACAGGTTATGTTGTCCCTTTTAGGGAAGGTACAGACCTAGACTTGCTGGCATGGGTAGCACCAGGGTGAAGGCAAAAATATAGTTTTAATAGGTTTAACGCTTGAGTTTTCCTCTACGAAAAACTACAGTCTGGAAGTGGAATCGGTTTAGGCGGTTTGGGCCGACTACCTTTGATTTACCACCTGTTATTTGTACACTTTACCCACGAGGGCGATGCTCTGTCCGAAACATCCACAAGAAGCTTTGCTGACAGGACAGCTAGAAGCCGGACTCACCTCCCACAGCTGTCCCACATGTCACGGGTCGTGGGTTGCGGCTGACGATTATCAAACCTGGCAACCGACCCATGCAGATCCGTCCATCCGGGTGAGTAATTTAACGGTACCGATTAACCACAGTGGTGATTTTCAGCCATCTCGCTACGACAACCGGGCTGGTCTTTGTCCTAACTGTGGCTTCTATCTAGTGCGGGGGCGGATTAACCTGCAAAAAACAGCTTTCTTTATTGAACGCTGCCCTGGCTGCAAGGGCACTTGGTATGACGATGGGGAATGGGCCCTACTGGATAAGCTGGGTCTGAGTGCCTATATACCGGTTCTATTTACGGATGAGTGGCACAGCTATGTGCGGAGTGCAGAGGCGGAATTCCGTGAACGGACAGCCACGGCGGAAAAGTTGGGCACTGACATAGCAGAGAAACTGTTTGAGCTGGCAAAACTCCTGGAGCAGCATCCGAATGGTGACTTTGGGGTGGCGTATTTGATGCGACGGTTTGAGAAGTAAAACGCGGCTCAGCGCCATCATTTGCTTCTGATGGTGGCCTAATGCCAGGGCCATCGTTCATCCACCAGTAATAAATTTAGAGATAGTTTCGTCCTTGTCCTTCATTCGCATTCCATGACTCCCCCGCTCCTACAACTTGATCGCTTTTGTGTCGCCTATCCACGACAGGCCACTTGGGCCGTTGAGCATGTTTCCCTATGCTTACAGCCAGGGGAAATGCTGGGATTGGTCGGGGAGTCAGGCTGTGGCAAGTCCACATTGGGACGGGCGGCGCTAAGGCTATTGCCAGGGGGCAGCCGCACCGAGGGGCAGTCCCTATTTGAGGGGCGAGATGTGTTTGGATTGGCGGCCCCAGACATTCGTCGATTTCGGGGGGAAGCGGTGTCGTTGGTATTTCAAGATCCAATGACTCGGCTAAATCCGTTGATGACCATTGGCGATCACTGTGTGGAAACCCTGCGGGCCCATCGCTCTGATCTGTCTAAGCAGGCGGCGAAGGAGATTGCGATCGCAACCCTAGAGTCCGTCAGTATTCCTGCCAGCCGCTGGGAGCAATATCCCCACGAATTTAGCGGCGGCATGCGACAGCGGGTGGCCATTGCCCTGGCACTCCTGCTCAACCCCAAGCTGATTGTGGCGGATGAACCCACCACCAGCCTGGATGTGACCATTTCGGCCCAAATTTTAGACTTACTGACCCAGCTGTGCCGGGAACGGGGCATGGCGCTGATTTTGATCTCCCACGACCTGGCCCTCGTGGGGGAATATTGCGATCGCATCGCCGTCATGTACGAAGGCAAACTGGTGGAGTTGGGCCCCACAGAGCAGGTGCTTTATCAGCCCCAGGCAGACTACACCCAATCCCTCCTACGGGCGGCCCACCAACTGCAAAACTACGAAGTTGAGGATATCGCTGCCCCAGAAAACACAGACACTCCCCTCCTGCGGGTTCAGGATCTGATCAAGCACTACAGCATCGAACAAAATCTGCTGTCCAAGCTCTTTAACCGGACACCACCGGACACCATCAGGGCGGTGGATGGCATCTCCATCGACCTACATCCAGGGGAAGTCTTGGGGTTAGTCGGAGAGTCTGGCTGTGGAAAAAGCACGTTTTCCCGAGCGCTGATGCAGATTATTCCCCCCACCTCTGGCCGGGTAGAGTTCATGGGAAAAAACCTGGTGGGCATGTCACGCTCTCAGCTCCAGGCCCAGCGCCGCAACTTTCAAATGATTTTCCAAGACCCCCACGCCTGCCTCAATCCGATGATGACCGTGGGCCGAGGGATTGCTGATCCATTAATTATCCATGGGCTGAACACGGCGACGGAGGCAAAACAACTGGTCCATGCCATGTTAAAGCGGGTGGGGTTGACGCCAACGGAGGATTACTATGACCGCTATCCCAGCGATTTATCTGGCGGGCAGCAACAACGGGTCGCCATTGCCAGGGCCCTGATTACGAAGCCTAAATTGGTGATCTGTGATGAGCCGGTGAGCATGCTGGATGCCAGCGTTCAAGCCCAAGTCCTAGAACTGATGTTAGAACTAAAGGACGAGCTGGAGCTGACCTATCTCTTTATTACCCACGATCTTTGGGTGGCTCGGTACCTGTGCGATCGCATCGCTGTCATGAACAAGGGCAAAATTGTGGAGCTAGAACCCACGGAAAAGCTCTTTAACCAGCCGCAGCATCCCTATACCCAAACCCTACTGGCGGCTGCCCCCCTATTAGCCAAAACCTAGGCCCCGGGACTCTATCGCGTCCATGGAGTTCGCTTTAATCCACACAATAAGACAGTCCATTAAAACAGTCTGTAAATTAAAAAGGACTGGCCTAGGCCAGTCCTTTTTAATTTATGAATTAAACTCTGCTGGCCCCATGGACCATGGAGTTACTGAACAGTAATTGTGCCAACCATACCAGCACCACGGTGAGGAGCACAGAAGTAGC
>CALHGI010000648.1 GCA_938029995.1 uncultured cyanobacterium
AATGGTATCTGTCCGGATTTCTAGTCCCCTACGAAGCAAAACTCAAAGATCGCTCAGATTCAGACAGTGAGGAAGATAAACTCCCATTTCGCTCGGATCCAGACAGCAATGATAGCTTCGATTCTTATCTGACCACCAACACCAGTGGAGATGATGACAACAAACCAGAAGGATCTTCCGCCCGCAAAGGCATGTTCCCGTCCTCCTTTGGCCTTAGTTTTTTAGTTAGTGAAGCAACCCCAGAAATTAAAGTGGCCATCTCTTGGGGAGACTACTGCCCAGCCCCAGACAGCGATAGCGAGGCCGAAACTCGGTTACAAGCAGATACAAGCCGTCCCTGGCAGCGCACCCCTCAACAGGCTGCTCTAGTATTTGCCTTGCCCTCCAGCAAAAAGGAGAGCAGTCGCCAAACTATTCCCGTCCTTGACAGCAACGGATTAGCTTTGTCTATCTCCGTTCGCTCTATTCCCAATCACCCTGAGCTTCCGACTGGAACCCGCTCCGTTTCCCTCTTTCTCGTCAATAAGCGCCGCCCTGCTGCCCTCAGCTCAGAACGAGACAGCGCCTATATTTTTCAAGTCCAACTGACAGCCCGATCCAGAATCCCTTTCGTTCCCCGCCCCGATCTCCGCAATCAGGCCCTTGATAACGAAGATGAACGGATTGCCGATCTGCAATATCGTCATGACGTAGAATATGCCGTTGGCCATAACGTATCGGCCACTGCCACTATTACAGGAGAAACGGATCACCCCCTCTGCCATGAAGTCCACACCAATTGGATGCCCCAAGCCGATGTGGAAAAAGTCATAGCCGCCGACATAGATGACGTCAATCTGGAAATGGAAGCCTTGGGCAATGCCCCGGATGCTGCGACTATTCGTGCCAGGGTTGGCGGTCTGGTGACGGCCTACAGCACCTGGATCGCCCAGCAACGGGCAACGGCCCCCACATCTCCTCCGCAACGAGCAGATGTCTCCAAACACCTGCTAGATCGGGCAACGGTTGTTAATCAACGGATTGCAGTAGGGCTAGCCGCATTAGATCAACCAGAAGTATTCGAAGCTTTCAAGATTGCCAATCGCGCCATCGCCACGGCTATTCGCCAACGCTCCACCCACGGCAAAGACGAGACACTGCCTGAAGATATGGATCCACCCAAATGGCGACCCTTCCAGCTTGCCTTTTTGCTAATGAATATAGCTGGCATTGATAACCCTGAAGATAAAGACCGGGAGACGGTAGACCTGCTCTTTTTTCCCACAGGTGGCGGTAAAACCGAAGCCTATCTGGGGCTGGCCGCCTTTACCCTAGTACTGCGTCGGCTACGTAACCCCGGCCTCGAATCTGCTGGTCTAAGCGTGCTGATGCGCTACACCCTCCGCTTGCTAACCCTAGATCAGCTCGGTCGGGCCTCCACACTGATTTGCGCCTTAGAGCTAGAACGCCAACAGAACGTCGAGAAGTTAGGCCCTTGGCCCTTTGAGATTGGACTGTGGGTGGGGCAAGCTGCCACAGCCAACCGCATGGGCAAAAAAGGAGAAAGCAATACCTACAGTGCCCGCGCCCGCACCATCGCCTACCAAAACGGGACAAACTCTGAGTGCCCCATCCCCTTAGATAACTGTCCCTGGTGTGGCACTCAGTTTTCCGCCAAGTCCTTTCAACTCCTACCCAATTCCGATCACCCTACTGATTTACGCATCACCTGTACTAACCGCAAGAAACGTCCAGACGGTGATCCGAAGTGTGTTTTTCGTCGTGATCAGTCCTTGCCCATCATCAGCATTGACGAGCCCATCTACCGTCGCCTGCCCTGCTTTCTGATCGCTACGGTAGATAAGTTTGCTAATCTGCCCTGGGTCGGAGAAACAGCGGGGCTGTTTGGTAAAGTGGAGCGCTATGACCAAGATGGCTTCTATGGTCCCTCACAACCTAACTCTGGTGGTCGCTTAAGTAAGCCATTGCTGCCCCCAGATTTGATTATTCAAGACGAGCTACACCTGATCTCAGGTCCCCTGGGGACCATGGTGGGGCTATATGAAACTGCGATTGATGCCCTCTCCACCTATGAGAAAAACGGCAAACCGATTCGCCCTAAAATCGTCGCCTCCACCGCCACGGTTCGTCGAGCCTCCAGCCAAATTCGGGCCTTGTTTGGTCGGGACACCGTGGAAGTCTTTCCGCCACCCGGCCCCGACCGTCGCGATTCCTTCTTTGCTAAAACCGTGCCAGTAACGGAAAAAAATGGTCGTACCTACCTGGGTATTGCCGCCCAAGGTCGAAGCCTCAAGGTTGTGCTGTTACGCACCTATTTGGCCCTACTCGGAGCTGGCAGAAAAGCCTGGGAAGACGCCGGGAGAAGCCGTAACCCCAAAAACCCAGCCGATCCCTATATGACCCTGATGGGGTACTTTAATTCCCTCCGGGAGCTGGGTGGCAGTCGTCGCATTGTCGAAGACGAGGTGCAATCGCGGCTAGAAGACTACGGTAATCGCCTACGCATTGACGAAACTTCGGGACTGTTTGTCAATCGCAAAATCAAAGAACCCCTGGAGTTGACCTCACGGGTGAATACCAGCCAAGTGGCTGCGGCTAAGGGGCGATTGGAAACGCCCTTCCATCACCCGGAAGAGGCCAAGAAAGCTGTAGATGTGGTCCTCGCCACTAATATGATCCCTGTGGGCCTCGACATTACTCGTCTGGGATTGATGGTGGTTCTGGGCCAACCCAAATCGGCTTCAGAATATATCCAGGCCACCAGTCGAGTGGGGCGAGATGATCAGCGTCCCGGCTTGGTCGTCACCCTATTAAATATTCATCGACCTCGCGATCGCTCCCACTATGAACGTTTTCAAGCTTGGCACAACACCTTTTATCGAGCCGTTGAGGCGACCAGCGTCACCCCCTTTTCTCCCCGTGCCCTGGACCGGGGCCTACCTGCTGTTGCGGTTACCCTCTCCCGCCTCGGCCACTCCAAACTAACAGCGCCGTTGGGGGCTGGAGCCATTCCCAAGTATCGACAAGAGCTAGAGTTCGTAGCTGAACAGCTCTCTAGGCGAGCAGAAATGCACAACAAGAATCTAGATGCCCAGCAATCTGAAGAGCTGCGACTTAAGGTTCAAGGGATGACCAGAGATCTGCTGGATAGTTGGTCTCATATTGCCTCGGATCAAGACGGTGACCTGCAATATCAAAAGGAAGTGGGCAAATCTCCCCCCTTACTCTTCACGCCCCTTGATCCAGACTTACCCAAGCAACCCAAAATTGCTCAGAAATTTAAGGCTCAACGCAGCCTTCGCGATGTAGAACCAACGGTTGATCTCTGGTTGATGGACCCCAATGGTGAGGATATGGAGGTGCGCTCATGAGTCCGAATAAAGGTAAACAGCCCCCGGCTGGGGAGATTCGGCAAAGTCAGGTGCTCTCTAGCTTTGGCCCCGGCTCTATGGTGGATCTTCCCAAACAGTCCATTCTGATTGGTGGTCTCAACCACTGGAAATTTGGCCAAGAACGAGTCCGCATCTATGAACCCCGTTTGGAAGAGTACCTGCAACAAAAGCTTAACTTGTCCAATGTTGCCCTCTATGAACCCCCTGCCAGCTCTAAGGATGCTTTAGGCCCCAGAACAGGGATTCAAAGTTTTATGTTCCCCTGCTGGTTCCTTGCTCAAGTTGATGAAAGCTTTGAAGCACCCAGCGGTAAACGCTATCGGACTCGACCTCTCCTGCCCTGGAAGAAGCTTGCACCGTTGGGAGGAAAGTATCTGGATAAAGATCGCAAAAAGCGGTCTATCGTTCCTGTGCGATTTGTACAAGCCTGTGTTTATGGCCATATTAGCGATATTGATTGGCGCTTTTTTGTCCATAAAGGGGAAAGTTGCACTGGTGATCTATGGCTTGACGAAGGCGGCACCGGTAACGATTTTGCAGATATTTTTGTTCGCTGTGAAGCCTGCAAAAGACGTCGCCCCTTATCTGATGCCACACTGCCAAAATCCAATGCTTTAGGGCTTTGTCAAGGCAATCGCCCCTGGCTTGGCCCCCATGCAAGACAGGCATGCGGTAGAGATGCCAATAACCGTCCCGTCTTTAACAAACTGTTGATCCGCTCGGCCAGCAACGCTTACTTCGCTCAAACCTCTACGGTGATCTCCTTACCCAGTGCAGATGAAACGATCAAAAAGGCTGTGGATGCAGTATATGAAAACTATCTGCAGTTTGCAGCAGATGTCGATGAAATTAACTATGAGCGCAGGAAACCCCATATTTCTAATGCGCTTGAAGGGTTCTCTGATGAAGCAATATGGCAAGAAGTTTGTCAGCGCAGAAGTGACACCAAACCCGAGCCCAAAACGATTAAACAGGTGGAGATTGAAACGCTACTCTCTCAACTCGATGAAATTGGTGAAGACCTACCTGATAAAGACTTTTACGCTCGTAACCGTTCCTTGAAACAATTGCCGCCTTTTCTCAAGGACTACATAGAACGGATCGTTCTCGTTCATCGTCTAAGGGAAGTGCGAGCACAAGTTAGCTTCACCCGATTCGAAGCCCCCTTCCAAGATGTGGATGGTGAACTCCAGCTCGACGTTGCGCCAGCTGCTCTTGGTTTAGAGACCGAATGGTTCCCCGCTATAGAGACCAAGGGCGAAGGCATCTTTATTTCCTTTCAACCCAAAACTATCGACGCTTGGTTGCAGCGTCAGCCCGTGCAAAAACGAGGTTTAGAACTGAGACAAGGTTTTGAAACCTGGCTCCAGCGACGTGAAATTAAACCTGACGAGTCAGGGGAAATGCCGATTCAGTTTCCTGGCTTGCCCTACATTATGCTTCATAGCCTTTCCCATCTGCTGATTACCTCCATTGCCTTGGAATGTGGATATTCAGCCAGCGCCATCCGAGAACGAGTTTATGCTGGTCCCTCTGGCTATGGCATTCTCCTCTATACAGGTTCCTCAGGTTCAGAAGGGACACTGGGCGGGCTTATCCAAGTTGGACGGAAGATCGAACACCATCTGCAAACCGCGTTAGAGTCTGGCCGACTTTGCTCAAACGATCCGGTTTGTGCCCAGCATCAGCCAGAAGAACTTTACGAAGAACGCTTCCGCCATGGTGCAGCTTGCCATGGCTGTTTGCTGATTTCTGAAACCAGTTGCGAACAGGGCAATGAATATTTAGATCGGGCATTGGTCGTAGATACGGTTGAAACTCAAGGAGCAGCATTTTTCGCGACCCCACAATAGCGGATGATAAAGGCAAACTCAGTATTTCACCGTTTAAGTCGGCCTGCTCTAGACGGGTTGGCTAGTGCTTTAGTAAGCGATCGGATTCAGCTTCCCTGTCAGCCTGGCGCTTTAGCCCATATCGTGCCAACATCCCTCCTATCAGCGCTGACCTCAGAGATCAACCGTCTGAGCCAAGAGGGGATGAAAGGACAGCATTTAGCTTATATGCTTCAACTCCTGGCTCAAGAGCGTAAGTCAGCCCAAGCTCAGCGAAATGCCATCGATCTAGTCTGGACGGGGCAAGAAGTATTGGGCACTGAGAGCCGAGATACCCGCGTGGTTGTCCAAGAGCTGTTTCGCAGTGCTAAAGATAATATCTTGATTTCCAGTTATGCCTTCGATACGGGCGATAAAGCCAAGGCATTATTCCAGCCTTTGGTTGAAAGAATGGCAGCCATGCCAGACCTAAAGGTCCGTTTGTTTCTCAACATTAAACGGCCTTACAGCGATCGGAAAACTTCTGAGACAACCCTGCTCAGAAAGTTTGCTGAAAGTTTTCGGGATGACATTTGGCCGGGCGATCGCCTGCCTGAAGTCTTTTATGAACCCCAATCATTGTCCAAGTCAAAGGGGCCTAGAACTTGCCTTCATGCTAAATGCGTGGTGGTCGATGATAAGCGGGTATTTGTAACTTCGGCCAACTTCACCGAAGCAGCTCATGAACGGAATATTGAGGCAGGTGTGTTGCTCTCGGATGTTATCTCTGCAAAATCGATGCGTGCTCAGTTTGAAACATTAGTGAGTTGGAACTTGCTGCGACGGGTACCGGGGCTATGAGTGTTTGGAGTGATACGGGAGTGCGATCGCATCCTCGTATCTTAATTCTGGTGATGTTTTTAGCTGCCCAACGTTCCAATAGGCAGTTTTACCTTCCTGTGTTCTCAATTCCGCCCAATCCTCATTTGAGAAACCCCTAAGACTACCACTAGCTTTAGTATTGGCAGGATTTTGGTACAAAAGAACTATTCTGTATAAGCGATCTGTTCCTTGGAGTTGAACAGTATCGTTAACCTCCAGGTGGGAAGCTTGTGGTAACTCCCAACTTACGACTACAGCCTTGGGAACCCTTTTTCTTGAGCGATCGGGAAATGTGAGAATAACGTGATTGTCTTCAACTGCAACGACAGGGTATTTCTTGCCCAAATTCCCAACTGCGATTGAGCCCACTGAAAAGTTAGATTTCACCTGTACAATCCTCCACATTTTGTAGATTATTAACAGAATCTGACAAATTAATTTGGCTGAGATCATCACCGGCATTACCGGCATTACCGTCAAGACTTTCTGTATCTTTTACTCTATGAAGGTTTAGCGTTGCAGGTGATGATTGTTGATCGCCTGCAACGCTAAAGCATTGCTGCCCCTAACTTTTATCGATAGGTGCCGGTGATGATGGTGATGATGGGACTGAGTAAGGTTTCCCGGATGGAACTACACGCCAAAGGGCTATTTTTTGCCTAGATTGTTTTTTTGACTCAAATTTGAGACCGTCAACCACTCGACCCTGAAATCTTCGAAGATAATAGCCCAATCGTTTGGGAGATAGTTGCCCTGTTTTTGGGTCAAGACAAATATCGGTTAATGCCAAACCCAGATTGGCAAAATTTTCACCCTCTGATCGTGGGTTAGTTGCGTCAGCGATTACCTGTTTCGCCGTTTGCTCGTGCTCCCCTAAAGCTTGATACCAACAGTTCAATATCACTGCAAGTTGATTTCTCGTCTCGTCTCGGTGGGCCACTTCAGTTTGAGTATCTACAGGATCCATTTCACCCATCCACATCAACGCTCCTCTGATTAAATCAGACCAATCGCCGAATGACCCAAGTTGTTTTGGTTTGTTTGGTAACCCAGCTAAAAGATAGGCCCTAGGAATTGTTAGGCAGGCATCAACTAATCGGCCTCGATTCTCAAGGGTGAATTTTGCTATGTCACGTTCAAATTCGCGTTCTTCTGGTTTTTCCATCTTAGAATCAAGCTCTATTAGGATAGTTCTGCGGCCCATATCTGAACTGAATTGTAGGTTATGCCCATTTGCAGTCCATGCGACTTGAGTACTCACTTCTATCATTTTGCTTACCCCTAGCAATCGATCCTTGAAGTTTGTCGACGTCAGACACATTTCAAGAACATTGCCTCCTAGCTTTGTATTCACATTGTCTAAGTTGACAATCGGTGTACCAGCTGAAAGTATTGCTGTTATCTTTTTTCGGTTTTCTTCACCGTCAGAACTATAAGACACTACCCCGGTTTCATTTTGACCAGTAAGTAGAGTACTGGCTACTCCTATTAGGGTCCCTTTGCCTGTCCCTGCAACAGTTGCACTAACAGCATGGAGAGGAGCTAAGGGAAAAGTTTTTCTCCAAATTGCAGTCAGTAGAAGTGATAAGGCACTAGACAAAGAGGCGTTGTGTTCAAAAGTCTCTTTGTCTTTGATTCTGAACGGAAATTCCCGTAAAAGATCTTTTAAGACTGCTAATGCTAAAACAGCATCTTGCTTAGATGGGTAAAATTTTTGTTTAGGAAAATCTGCTGAATCAAACTGCAACAAGAATCCAGAGCCAGAATGGAATCCAGGTTGCTCAATCACCTCCCCTGTTTTACTAGGTAGAGGAGCATAGGTAATGCCCGTGATCCTTAGAAGCTGGGGCCAATTACCTGCTTTAGAAATATGCTGGGCTAGACTTTGAGGACAATCAATGGGTCTATCATCCCAGTAACCATCACCATCCTTCTTATAAAAAGTCCACTTTTTAAACTGAAATCGCTTGTTCAGCTCATGTTTAAGTGCGTCGCAGTCAATAGGAGCTAAAACATCAACTTTTTTCCCAATAAAAATATGTCGGCCTCTTATGTCAGGAGTTGATTTAATCACCCGTACTAAGTGAGCGTGCTCTCCATAGCCTCGTACATAGATCTTTTCGCGATCAATGTCAATTTCAGAAAGCAGTATCAGTGTATTTTGAGCAGC
>CALHGI010000649.1 GCA_938029995.1 uncultured cyanobacterium
AGTCACGCCTAAGGCAGAAGATACGAAGTAATAGAAACCGTGCCATGGTTTTGGCCCCATAGTGTAGGCCCTATATCGCCAAAACGTTAGCCACCCGGGGGTTCACCCCTCAATCAGCCACAAAAAAAGGCGCGGGAGAGCGCCTTTTCCATAAATTCACCGTAGCTATTGAAATATATGGCTCCTGAGGATCAATAGAACCTAGAGAGCAGCTCCGCTAACGGCATCAGGGCTGGGCAGCCCCTAAGTGGTTTCAGTCGTAGTGGATTCTTTTGCCTCAGATGGCGCTTTATCCACGGCGGTCTTAGCTTCTTGAGCAACTGCGGTCACCTTATCCACCGTTGCAGTGGCAGTGGTTTTGGCTGCCTGGGTAACTTTGGTTGCAGTGGACTTCACTGTCTTGGTTACGTCGGCTTTCACAGGACGCTCCATCGCATCCAAACCCAGTTGCTCACGAGCTTTATCTAACAAAAAATAAGCTCCATTTTTGCTCACATCCAGCAGGGCCTGACCGGTCGCTGCCGCCGCCTGGTTGCCATCTTCTGCTTCCACTTGCTGGGATTGCCACCAGTTCCGCGCATTCTGTCCAGAACTAATTGCCGTATCACTAAACCAAGCACCAAACACAAAGATGGAACAAATCAGTAGCCACGCTAGCAACGCCACTTCCTTAATAATCGTTCCGGTCAAGGTCAAAACATCTTTATAAGCACCTGCCGTCTTAGGGTCAAACAGTAGCTGAGATACCACGGCAGCTTGAGACTTAACACGATCCATTGTTTTACCTCGCCTAAAAACTTATATGAAAAAACTGATGAAATTATTGCAGGGGACTTTCTATATCAGGGCTATCCTACCGGAGGATAGATCGCCTGCCCCAGGACATCGTACATAGTCTTAAGCTTTTGCTTAAATCTTGTTTGCGAAACTATTCAGACTAGGGCAATTTGTCACAGGATTTCAGCCAATTTCGCGGCCCATAGTCCTTGATATAGAAAACTTTCAGCCATCGCCTAGGGGCGGGCCATGGGCATCAGGCAATATCATCCACCGGCTTAGCCAGCCCAAACCTTTTGCAACACATCCTCTGGTTTCAAGTCGGCCAGTTTAGCTGTACCAGACAGGACGGCTAAAGCCCTAAGTTCTCCATCGGCTGGGGGCAACGCCGGACTCAGGGTGGTCTGGAGCACTACGATAAACACCCGCAGAGCCATGGCCACTTGGCTAACATAGCTGTCGGGGCTGATGGCCAAATTAGCTCCTGCCAAAATAGCCGCCACCTGCCCTAAGTTGGTTGCCTTAACACTCTTGATATTGCGTTGACGACCGAGGGAGGCCACCATGTCCTCACTATCTACGGTTTCTAGGATAACGATGGGGAGCTGGGGCTGCTTCTCTTGAAAATCATCCATAATGGTGAGCCAATTACCCACGGGATATCCCTCTGCTTGAGCATTCACACCGGGATATAGAAGAACGTAGCCGCTGTCTGCCACACCTAAGGACTTACGCTGGGCATCCGCCCAGGCAATATCGCCCTCGGGCACGTTTAATTCGATGGGCGCAGAGGCGGATGGCATGGGCAAGCCTTCCAGCAGCGCTTGATATTGGCTGGTTGGGTACTTCTGAGGGTCAACGGTCACCGTATTGGTGTAGAGCCACGGTGCTTTGGCGGTGCTGTAGCCAATCCGGGTGGGAATGCCGCTGAGCCAGAGCAACACGCCCTCTTCCCAACGGTCACTGGCACATAGGACCAGCTCAAATTCGCGATCGCGAACGATGCCGAGGAGGTTGGCCCAGTCAGACGGACTATTTTGCCCCCGATAGTCAAAGGGAATGATCTCACTGACAGCCTTGGATACCCGATAAGCCGACTTGGATGAGGGTTCCACCACTACCGCAATATCAGCATTGGGATAAGTTGTTTGGAGAGTCGTTAAGGTTGGAAAAAACTGAAGCTGATCGCTGATTCCACCAGGGACTAAAGCCAGGACACGCATGGGCTTTGGATTATACTTCGATACTTATTCTAGAGGAAGCTGGCAGCGCTAACCCTGTAGAAAGGTTATTAAACAACAAAATTCCTCAATTTGCCGCTGAGAATGTATGGGACGATACCATCCTGCCCAGCGCAACCAAGGCGTTTAATCCGCCACACCATCGAAAAAGACTCATTGGGGCAACGTTTTTGAGAGGATGGGTGGGGCCTCAAAACGTTACAGCGCTTTGGGGATGACCGGATTCACTATCTGACAAGCTTTGGGAGACAGTATGCACCTACTCATACCAGCGGCGGGCGTTGGCAAACGCATGGGGGCCGATGGCAACAAACTACTTTTGCCCCTACTCCACCAGTCCATCATGGGCTGGACCCTGAAGGCCGCTGCCGCCGCTAGCACGGTGGAATGGATCGGCATTATTTGCCAGGCCATTGACCAACCGGCATTTACCGCCATGGTGAACCAGTTGGACATGGTTAAACCGTTGGTCTTTATCCGGGGAGGGGATACGCGGCAGGCGTCGGTCAATAATGGCCTCCAGGAGCTACCGACCAATGCTCAGCAGGTGCTGATCCATGATGGAGCGCGGTGCCTTGCCACCCCGGAGCTATTTGACCGTTGCACAGCAGCGTTTGCCAATTGCCAAGGATTTATTGCTGCGGTGCCGGTAAAAGACACCATCAAACAGGTAAATGATGCGGGCATCATCACTGACACCCCCAATCGGGCTCAGCTTTGGGCTGCCCAAACTCCCCAGGGGTTTGATGTAGACCTCCTGAAGGAGGCCCATGCAAAAGCGCAGGCCCAGGGCTGGGCGGTGACTGATGATGCGGCCCTATTTGAGAAATGTGGTCTAGCGGTGCACATTGTGGCAGGAGAAGACACCAACTTGAAGGTGACGACTCCGGTGGACCTTGCGATCGCAGAATTTATTCTCCGCCAGCGCCTTTAAACTCCAAAAAACCGGGCATAAAAAACCCGGCATCTGACAGCCGCCAGATTTTAAGGATCTGGCAAGCCCTTAGATACCGGGTTTCTAAGATGGATTAACTTTTAAAGATCGCCGCCTCGCGCCACTAATAAAAACACGATTGCTGGACCGGAAATAACCACCATTGCTAGGACAGTGAGCTGAGCTATAACCAGAAAATTAATATTGCTGAGAAAATCTAGGAAACCCAGAAGAGCCATGGAACCTCCGCTAACCAAATAACCGTGACCTATACGCACTCAAGTGCATCGCTATTTTACCTGGTTCGATCCCACCATTTTTAAGAAAGTTTACAAAATTCCAAAAACTATTATGGAGACGACTCATCAAATATCCCCTCCCTAGCCCCGTATGCTGATGGAGCAAACCCTATCTCCATAAGGACAAAGAACATGGCCACGTGGCAATGTGTGAACACCTGTGGTGCCTGCTGTAACCTCACCCCCCAAGATCGCCCAGATTTAGCCACCTATCTCACCCCCGAGCAGCTAGACATCTACATGGGCATGGTCGGTCCAGATGGCTGGTGCACCAACTATGACGCCGAGCAACGTCTCTGCAAGATTTACGAACAGCGCCCCAGTTTTTGTCGTGTCCAAGCCGATACCTTTGGCCAAATGTTTGGCATCGAGCCCGAGGAATTAAATGACTTTTCCATCGAATGCTGTGAAGAACAAATTAGTGGCGTCTATGGCCCTCAAAGTGAGGAACTGGAACGATTTACCACTGCGGTGGGGCTAGAACCGTAGGGCAAGTGCCTTGGTTTTGAATACGCCTCACCCTTGCCCTCAAAATCTTTCTGACAGATAATGAAAAGAATATGAAAGATTCCCCTTCACCCTCGATGCCACCTGCGGATACGGAGCAGACGCCATTAAAAACACCCCAGGTAACGGAGACCAAAGCAGCCTTCTGGGGTGTTTTTATTTCGACCTTTGTCACTATTTTTCTGGCGGAACTGGGGGATAAAACCCAAGTGGCGACGTTACTGATCAGTGCCGAGTCCCATAAGCCTCTGACGGTATTCATAGGCGCGGCCCTAGCCCTAATTTCCACTAGCCTCGTGGGGGTGCTGTTGGGGCAATGGCTGGCGCAAAAAATTTCACCCGAAACGTTAGATACTTTAGCCGGGATTTTGTTGTTAATTATTTCCGTTGGTCTCGTTGCCGACGTGATTGGCCTTTAGGTCAGCCCGATCATCCACCCTGGCATGTCCAGGCTAAGTCCAAACTCAGTCCAAATCTTGGGACAACCCTAGTGGATACCCACCAGCCCTTATTCATTTGAACAATGTCATTTGATTGGAATCTCATTAGCGTTAGCTTTATCACCGTCTTCCTATCGGAGTTAGGAGATAAAAGTCAGCTGGCCGCAATTGCCCTGGGGGGAAGTTCGTCATCCCCCAAAGCTGTTTTTTTTGGCACAGCTAGCGCCCTTGTTCTAGCCAGTTTTCTGGGCGTGCTGTTGGGGGAAGGCACAGCGCAAATCCTACCGGAGCAGCTGGTTAAAGGGATTGCTGCCATTGGATTTGCGCTGTTGGCAATCCGTTTACTGTGGCCTGATGAGGAGAGTTAGTTGCGCTCAGTAAACTGGGCAGCAATGTCGCTGTAGCACAGCGCTAATAGGCCGGCTAGAGCCATCACTTTCATGGACTCGATGCACCAGTAGGCCCCGTGCATCCAATTCATGGTGTTGGGGACAATATGGATAATGCCAGGCATGTCGAGGGCAATACCGATAGCGCCCATATAGGGTGTGAGCACATAGGTGTAGGTCAACGAGATCGCCACTAGGCTAGCGGCCAAAAATAATGCCCAGCGACTGCGACTACCGCTAATTTCCACCGCTCCGTCAGCATGGGCTTGGCGCATGGACAACACACCGGTCAAAATCAGCCCGGACAGTAGCATTTCTAAATGGTTGAATAGCTCAAAGAGGCTATAACCAGCGCTGGCAAATCCAGGGGCGGTCATCATGCCACTCATGTAAAGCATGGGCATGACCACGAGGTCGAGAATAAGACTGCCCCCGAGCCAAAAGACCGCCACAAAAAGAACGGCGGTATCCCAAGCGAACTGGCGCGGCGATAGCTTGGGATACGGTAATGTGAAATTCGTCATAAATCAGACCAGATATGGATGGGTATGTCCCATACGCTAACTGATCTGACTGGCAACAAACGTGAAAAAACGTTGCGATGTATGCATTGCAACGTTTTCTGTAGAGTCGTAACGCCGGTATTGAGATATAAAACTGCACAAACTGGCCGTCTTTAGGCGCTAGCGGCCTCTCCATCATGGATGGTTTTTACCCATTTCAAGCGCTTGGGTCGCACCGCCATGCGGGTCGTGGCGAAGGCCATCACCACAATCCAGTGGGTCATGTAGAGTGTGCCTTTCACGGCCTGCACCATGGCCAGTAATAGGGATATTTTCTGGGTGCGACAAATCCCCATGGCCATGCCCCAGTAGGACACCCCCACGGCAAATGTGGTTAAGGGGGCAAACACTGGCGGCTGCCGCAGTGCGATCGCAAATATTAAGTCCGGCAACGCAACAATCGGCAACATATATTGCAACATCCAGTACATAAACATATCGATGGATTTGTTCCAACCCAGCCGATTGCGCAACAACAGTCGCCAATAATCCAAATAGCGCTGGTAGCCCCCTTCAGCCCAACGGTTGCGCTGGTGCCACAGGGCGATGCTACTGGTCACCCCTTCCTCTCCGACCGTAGGGGTGGTCAAAAAGCCGATATTCCATTGATTTAAATGGAGCTGCACCGTGAGATCTAAATCATCGGTAATGGTCATTTCATTCCAACCGCCACATTGGGCAATGGCGGTGCGGCGCACAAACTGACCATTGCCCCGCAGTTCTCCGATGCCACAGCGAGACGCTCGCTGCTCTTGGTAATAGCGATCTAAGGCCATTTCCGCCGCCTGGCCCTGGGTCCAAAAATTCGTCTCACTATTAACAATGGACTTGCGGACTTGAATCGCCCCGGTACGGTCATTGGCAAACAGCGGGACCACGTGCCGCAGCAGGTTGGCGGGCACCTGGGCATCGGCATCAAACACCGCTAGCAAATCCCCCGTGGCCCTGGGCCAAGCCAAATTGAGGGCACCAGACTTACCGCCCGTTGCCTCGGGACCTCGGTGCAACACCTTTAGCTTGGGATAGTTTTGGGTCAGCCGATCTAAGATGCTGCCGGTGTCGTCGTCGCTATTGTCATCAATCACCCAAAGTTCATAGCGATCTTCGGGGTAGTCCAAACTGCACAGGGAATCCACCAGGTTGGCGATCACCGCCGCTTCATTTTTGGCCGCCACCAACAAAGAAACCCTGGGAAAGTCCGCTGGGTTTAAGGTCGCCGTGTCTAACGGGGCCGTCTCCGCAGTGGCTGGCAAACTGGCTTTATTGGGGCTAATGGCATAGGTGGGGTTTGCGATCGCAATGCGCACCATATACAGTGCCACTAAAGCCGTCACCCCTCCCACAATCACCATCCCCCAAGGGGACACATGCAGCATCCAGGTTATGCCCCACAAAACCACCAAAGCCGCTAACGCTTTTAGGCGACGTCCCTCAGAAAGATCATCCGGAGAAGCATTCGGTACCATTTCAATCGCCATAGGTTCTGTGTAATTGGGGCATCGGGTAACAGGTTATTAATATCTTATTAAAATCTGTTACATCCCATCGTCCCCAGATCGATATTCCCTGCCATTCCCTGGTCTAGACGTGCACAGAGCGCCAGATTCTGTGGGTACACTATTGCTCGGTAGATCCCATTGACAGCCTCTTGGTTACTGACAACCGGGCACGGATACCCGCGTTAAGCCCCACCGCTTTTCAACAACCGGGGTCTGGCTTCTGCCTGGGGCTTATTCACGGTAGACCCAGACCACTGTTCGACATGGCCACTGTTCAACCTGGATTGTTGGACATGGACGATCAGACCTTGACGCTTCCATTGATCTAAGTTC
>CALHGI010000650.1 GCA_938029995.1 uncultured cyanobacterium
CCCAGCTTTGACAAACAGAGCCTCTACTAGGTGAGGTGACCAACAATATCGAACGGAGAGAGTGGGATTCGAACCCACGGTACCTTTCGGCACACTCGATTTCAAGTCGAGCGCATTCGACCACTCTGCCACCTCTCCAGGTGAAATCGCTTCTATCTACATAAGCCAGAAGCATCAGCTATGCTAGCCCAAATTTAGACACGCGTCTAGTAATTGTTGCGTTTTTCTATGGCAGGGGGCTGTGTCAGGGATAGAGGTATTCCTCAGACACGATGTCTGCTGCAGCATTAAGCCACACTAACCGCACGGTTTGTACTCGACCTGCTTGTAGCGTCACTAGGGTAAAGCTGCTTCGCCAGCCAGTCTCAGTTTCCATCACTCGCGGAACTTGGGCTCCATTGACGTAGACCGTACCGTGGTCATCCACCATCAGCCGCTGCCGCAAACGAGTTTTGTCATGCCTTAGCTCGTGGTGCATATGGCCAAAGACCACTAGGGCCACATGTTTGCCGGTGCGTTGAGTATGTGCGATCGCAGCCGCAAAATCCGGATCACCATAGTCCCCCCCCTGGGGTTTCCAATCCCGACCACACATGTCATACACCTGGTCCCCCAGCCCCGCCGGACCGTTATGCCCCAAAAAAATCAGACTGTCCTGCTCCGCCGTTGCCGCCACCCGACAAATTTTGGCCCTCGACTCCTCAAAACTGCCAACATTACAACGCTCCTGATAAAACTGCTGGTGACGCCACCGAGCCCCTCCCCAGCTGTAGGGACGCGCCCCCACCACCGTCACATCACAGGGCGGCACTTCCAACTTATTAAACCCAATGTGGCACGCTCCCAGGGCATCCAGCTGCTGCTGCAGGCGATCTTCTTGAGTGAGGTCATAGGGACAGTTTTTTCGACGCTTTTTACTAGCCGTGTAATAAACATCGTGGTTCCCCAAAATGACCGCCTTAGGCAACGGCACCGTAGCAATCTGCTGCACAATCGGGACCGCCTCATTGCCAAAATCCCCCACAAACAGCACCAGATCGGGACCTAGCAACTCAAGGGCCTGGGCATCAGCGCTACTCCATTGACCATGGACATCCCCCACAATGGCCACCATGGCTGATTTTTCCACCATTCCCCCCGCTTCAATTTTATTTGCCCCTATCGGCGGCATAAATCGTTGTTTAATCTAAACATGTTGTGATCGGTCCAAGGCGCGTTTACTTCCCATGACCCAACTGATTATATTCACCGACCTCGACGGCACGCTGCTCAATGGTGAGACCTACGACTACGCTGTGACCGTGCCCATTATCCAGCAATTAAAGACCTTAAACATTCCCGTGGTGCCCGTGACCAGCAAAACCAGGGCCGAAGTCACCACCCTACGTCAGGATGTGGGCCTCACCGACCCATTCGTCACCGAGAATGGCAGCGGTATTTTTGTTGAAGTCAATCATAATCCCTTTAATGAACCACCGGGGGAGCAGGACGGCGATTACTACGTGGTGGATTTAGGCTGCCCCTATGTGCAAGCAAGGGCAGGGCTGCGGGTCATTGCCAACGAGCTGCGTCATTCCCTCCTGGGCTTTGGCGATATGACCATTAATCGACTGCAAAAGTACACCGGCCTGTCGGCCAAGGATGCCCAAGAAGCCAAGGCCCGTGAATTTAGTGAGCCATTTATTACCCCCAAGGCCGTTTCCCCTGAGCAGATTGTCGAAGCCGTTGAATCACTGGGTTTCAACGTAGTTGTAGGCGATCGGTTTTCCCATCTCATTGGCCCAGACGCAGGAAAAGGCAATGCCGTAAAACGACTGGTGGCCCTTTACCAAAGCATGTTGCCCCCAGGGGAAACCATCGTCACCGTGGGATTAGGCAATAGCCCAAACGACCTGGATATGCTGGAAAATGTCGATCACTCCATCGTTTTACCCGGGGCCAATGGCCCCCATCCCCAACTAGCCAATCGAGGCTGGGAGATTGCCCCAGCCCCTGCTCCCCAGGGCTGGGTAGACGCCGTAATCACCACTTGCCAACGGTTTGACATTACGTTGAATCGCTAAGCAGGCGCCGACGGCGAAACCGTAACCTTTAGCCCAACCCACCGCTTAGTTTCCATCGTCTACTTTTTTCCACCCTGACCGGGCTGACAATTATGGTTAAAGTAACTATAATTAACCCAGGTCAAAATTTAATTAACAACCATAAAGCATTAGCGAGTTTGTCTCCATGTTCACAACTGCCTCAGCACCTGCCATTGGGCTACCCAAGGATCTGTTTAGTGCGATTGAAACGCTAAAGAAAGAGCTTAATGCCATTGTTCTTGCCCACTACTACCAAGAGCCAGACATTCAGGATATTGCTGACTACATTGGTGATTCCTTGGGACTATCGCAAAAGGCGGCGGCCACTGATGCTGAGGTGATTGTGTTTGCGGGGGTGCACTTCATGGCCGAGACGGCCAAAATTTTGAACCCGGACAAGCTGGTCCTGTTGCCGGACCTAGCGGCGGGGTGTTCCCTGGCCGATAGCTGCCCACCGGCAGAGTTTGCCAAGTTCAAGGCGGCCCACCCCGACCACATTGTGGTGTCTTACATTAACTGCACGGCTGAAATCAAAGCCATGAGCGATATTATTTGCACCAGCTCAAATGCCGTAAAGCTGGTGAACCAAATCCCACCGGAGCAGCCGATTATTTTTGCCCCCGACCGTAACCTAGGTCGTTATGTGGCCGCCCAAACGGGCCGAGACCTGGTGCTGTGGCAGGGCAGCTGCATTGTCCATGAAACGTTTTCAGAGAAAAAGATGCTGCAGCTCAAAATGGAGCACCCCAATGCTGAGATTGTGGCCCACCCTGAATGCGAAGAGGCCATCTTACGCCACGCCAACTTTATTGGTTCCACCACGGCCCTGCTCAAGTATGTGGAAAGTAGCGAAACTGAGCAGTTCATCGTTGTAACAGAAGCTGGCATCATCCACCAGATGGAAAAGCAGGTGCCCCATAAACTGTTGATTCCGGCCCCCCCCGAGGCCAACTGCCAGTGCAACGAGTGCCCCCATATGCGGCTCAACACCCTCGAAAAACTGTACTTGGCCATGAAAAATCGCACCCCTGAAATCACCCTGCCAGCCGATATCCAACAACAGGCCCTGGCCCCCATTCAACGCATGTTGGCCATGAGTGCTTAAGAACGGGCACCTGGGGAGCCAATGGAGGGTGGAGTCGTAGCGCTATTCCTTCAGATGCTCCCTCAGTTGATAGGTGAGCAAATCAACCACCTTATTTCCCTGGGCTTTGTTGGTGCCCAGGGCAGTTTGGGCCGATTTTTCAATTCGTTCAACGGCTGCGCTGGGTAGCTCCAACAGCTCGACTAACTTTTGATAGATCGCCTGTTCATCCTGGTTAATCAGGTCTTCTTCTGGGGTACGGGCGCTGGCGCTAATTACCTCATAGCCCAGGCGTAGGACAAATTCCTTTTCGGCCTGGGTAGAAAGTTGGGGGACGAGTTCTTCTAAGGGAAGATCTTGGACTAAGTAGCCCTGTAGTTCCTGTTTGACAGACTCTTGACTTTCCTGGGTGGTGGCAAATACCTGACTAAAATTAGTCAGCATGACATCAGCTTCTTCCTTGGCTAGGCTGCCATCAGCCCACGCTAGAGCTAGCACGATGCGTAGCAAATTCATCTGACGCGGGGTGATAGAAGGGGGCAGTTGGGTCGCCATGAAGGTTTAGTTGGAACAACCCCTTAAGTATCGGTCTGCACCATAGGAAAGACCTAGGAGAGCAAGATTTTTTTCAATATGTGGCAATAATTTGTAACTCGGCATGCCTGGGTCTGTGGTTTGTGGGCTGCCGTTTGTAGTTTATGGCGGCAGCGGGCATGGCGGCAGCGGGCATACGGCAGCGGACCATAGACAGAGAACAAGGAGCCCGCCGTCTGGATGCATATTTTCAAAGCACAGGCTACGACACCAGGGAGCCAGCACCATTGTCGTTAGCTATTGCGCCAATCTACATTACTTCTGCGCTAGCTGTACAAGGTGGTTAAACCCTTTCAACTGAAGTGTTTGGCCGTTTTCGCTGGGGACCACCCACTCTCTTTCCCGTAATTTTTCCATAATTTTAGCGGCGTCGTCCTTGGGGATGTCAGCAACGGCAGCCAGGTCATCGATCCCTAGGCTAAAAATTTCTGGCGTAGTATCCTGATGCTCGCCGTAGGCTTCGGCTAAGGCGGTTAGGGTATGGGCT
>CALHGI010000651.1 GCA_938029995.1 uncultured cyanobacterium
ACCCCCCCATTGCCCCGATTAAGTCTGTACAATCGTTAGAAGCAAGCACAAGAACCCATACGCTTAGGCCCTTATGATTCCTACCGTTATTGAGCAGTCGGGTCGCGGTGAACGCGCCTTTGATATTTACTCCCGCCTTCTACGGGAACGCATTGTATTCTTGGGTCAGCAGGTGACGGCTGAGTCCTCAAACCTGATTGTGGCCCAGATGCTATTCCTGGAAGCAGAGGACCCGGAGAAGGATATTTTTCTCTATATCAATTCCCCCGGTGGCTCGGTCTATGACGGTCTGGGTATCTTTGACACCATGAACCACATCAAGCCGGATGTATCCACAATTTGTGTGGGTTTGGCGGCTAGTATGGGGGCCTTTTTGCTCAGTGCCGGGACCAAGGGAAAGCGCATGAGTTTGCCCAACTCCCGCATTATGATCCACCAGCCTTTGGGCGGCGCCCAAGGTCAGGCGACGGACATTGAGATCCAAGCCAAGGAAATTCTTTATATCAAGAAAACCTTGAATGATGCCCTGGCGGATCACACGGGCCAGCCCATTGAGAAGATTACCGAGGATACCGAGCGGGACTTCTTTATGTCCCCCAGCGAAGCCGTTGAGTACGGCTTGATCGACCAGGTGATTGATCGCCATGCCATCGGCGGTCGTCCCACGGTAGTCGAGTAATTTTGCCCTATCCCATGATGGGTGTGGATTGGGATTCGAGATACAGCAGAAACGTCAGCAGCTCTTCATCCGTCAGCTGCTGGCGTGAACGCTTCTCGAAGGTTTGTTCTAAATAGGTGCGCCCTTGCAAACTACTCCAGCCAAGGCGGGCCATTTCCACGTCGGTTTGGGCAATGACATCGGAAAGGTCCACGGGGTTGGTGTCATCGAAGTTCTCGATGGCCGCCGCGGCCAGGGATGAGGCTGGGACATCCGATGGGGCAGGTGCTTCGTCAGGGGCAATGCTATCGAGGGGACGGCCAATGTCCTCGGAGTCATCCACCCCAGGTTCTAGCTCGGAGTTGGGAGCATCGGCAGGGGCCGTTGTCCCTTCAGCTGAGGGTGAACTGGGGGGCGGCGCGGCTTCAGCCACGGAGGTAGTCGCCAAAACGGTGGATTTGGCAGTGGCCTGGGCTGCCGGGGCCGAGGTTGGGGGTAAGCGCTTGACAGTCGTTTCGGCCGCCGTTGGGGCCTGCTCCAGGGATGGCTGACCAAAGCCCAGCAGTTCCAAAACCCTTAGTTTTGCCTGGTCGTCAGCGGCGGTCAAGCTGGCATCTGACCCTAAAGCTGTGGCAATCACCTGCCCATCGATGGTCACCGTGGCTTTGACCAAATATTGCTCAGCATGGGGCATTAGGAGTTCGGTCGATAGGCCACCGTTGGCATGTTGGTGACGGAATTGGGCGAAAAGGGTGGAAATCACAGGCGAAAGATGGCGGGGGAGGATGTCGATGGTGGGTATCCGATCTATTCTAAACAAGGGTGTCCCTAGGCTCCACTGCCAATGACATGTTTACTGTTTCAATGACCGCGAATAATGATCGCGAACCACAGGGGCTAAATGTTAGATCAGTTACTTGAATGGTCGCCTAACTTAGGCCTAGACACACTACTTTTATTGCCGGTGCTGATTGCCCTAGAGGCGGTGCTGTCGGCGGATAATGCGATCGCACTGGCCGCCATTGCCCAGGGACTCGAATCTGAGGAACAACAGCGACGGGCCCTAAACTTTGGTTTAGTGATTGCCTTTGTGCTACGCATGACCCTGATTTTGACAGCCAGCTGGGTGTTAAAGTTCTGGCAATTTGAAGTGGCGGGTGCGGCCTATTTGCTATGGCTGGTATATCAGCACTTTAGCAGCAGCAAGGACGATGACGATCAGCACCACGGCCCTAAGTTTGTCTCGGTGTGGCAGGCGATTCCCATCATTGCCTTCACAGATCTGGCCTTTTCCTTAGACAGCGTCACCACCGCCATTGCCCTATCGGATGAAGTGGCGATTATTTTACTAGGTGGAGCCATCGGCATCATTGCCCTGCGGTTTATGGCAGGGTTGTTTATCCGCTGGCTGGACGAATATGTATATCTTGAAGACGCAGGGTTTGTCACCGTTGCCTTTGTGGGCCTGCGGCTGCTGGTGCGGGTCATTAATGAAGGCTGGGTTCCTCCCGATTGGGCCATGGTAGCCGTCATCGCCGCCATTTTTGCCTGGGGATTCTCAAAGCGAGTAGAAACCGATGGCACCCTGACAGAAGAGCTGAAGGTGCCGGTGATTACAACCCTCGAAACGGGTACCCATGGAAACCCGGAGAAAACTCCGGAGGATGAAGAGACTAAGGTTTTGAGTGGAGAATAGACCTTGGCCATGCCAAGAACGGTAAGTGTGTCCGAGGGAAAAGCCCCACGGATTTCACCATGGCCAAGGCCCTAGCCGCGCGTTAGCCAAACCAATGGGCGGGCATACAAGCCTGGGTCATGTCCTGCACGCTCCATGAAGGCTCTTCAGGCTTCTCTGTGCTGAGTAACAGATCAAATTTATTCTGAATAATATACTCGATACCCCAATAGATATAGCTATCGAGGCGTAACTCCAAATCCACCAGCTGTTGCAAATAGTGGGGCAACCGCTGCCACTGACCAGGGGAATTTAGGCTGGGCATAGCTTGCTTGAGCTTACATTCAACATAGTCAAGCAGGAGCCCTTTGACGGCTGCATGCCCCAGGGCAACCTGATAGGGCTCCACTGGATAAGCGGACAAAACGTTGTCAACCTTACTGGACAGGATCTGGGATGTAGTATTTTCCATGGTAATAAGCCCCTTAAAAATCTGTTTATAGATATTGAGACCGGTCGCACTATCGCGCCTGGAGCCAAGGAAAAGAATCTACCCCGGCTTCAAGTGGCTGCTAAGAAAAGCATAGGAATCAATCCTGAAGATTTTATGAAGATCACACCTAATTTTCTGTCCAGGATGGTCATTTTGTTGTGAAAGAATGACCGATTGCACCTTGGACGGGGTTAGGACTGAATCTTTAGCATGGTCCTAACTAAAAGCAGTTCACCTTGGCTGAAACACTGGGGTAAAGATTGCCCTAAGTTTGGCCCTAAATGGAGGATATTGCTCAGATCAAAC
>CALHGI010000652.1 GCA_938029995.1 uncultured cyanobacterium
CCTGACTCTGGTGACAGATTTGGATCACGGCATCGGCGAGGCCGTCGCTGGTGTCCATACAGGCGATGGCCTCGCCCTGAAGACTCTGCAGGGTGGAGATGGCGTCAAATTTTGGCCTGGGGCGTTGATGGGCCGCAATCCATTGCTGGTGGATTGCCAGGTCCCTCGTGCCCTCCGGTGGGTGCTCCCCTGCGCCCGCCAGTTCCCCCAGTAGCAGGGCTAGGCCAGCCCGTGAAGCTCCATGGACCCCAGTGGTGACTAAGGTTTGGTCCGGCTGGGCCCGGTGGCGGTACAGGGCTTGGTGGGGTTTCACTGAGCCCAGGGCCGTAATGGCCAAGCTGCGGTGCTCCCCCCGGCAAAGATCGCCTCCCAGGATGGCTGCACCATATGCCCCTAGGCAGTCGGTTAACCCCTGGTAAACCGACTCTAGCCAGGGCCATGGGGTGGTTGCTGGCAGGGTGAGGCCAATGGTGATGCCCAGGGGCGTGGCGCCCATGGCGGCAAGATCCGATAGGTTGACGGCGGCGGCGCGCCAGCCTAGGGCTCGGGGGGGCAGGGTGCGATCGCAAAAATGCACCCCATCCACCAGGACATCGGTGGTCACCACCAGCTGCTCGCCCCCAGGTAGGTCCTGCACCGCGCCATCGTCGCCCACCACCGCCCCACAAAATCGGTGCAACCGACGCAGCACTTCATGTTCACCTAGCTCACCAATGGTGGGCCTGCCGGTGGCTTCAGCCCTGCTCCCAGGGGACGGTTTGGCGTTAGGGGCAGCGTTGCTCACCCCTTGGGTGTCACCAGGTTATCCAACCCGTCAATGACCTTAGCCGAAAGAATTTTGCCCCCCTGATGCCCCAGCTTATCCAGGACCTCTTTCCCCTCAACGGTGTAGCCAAATACGGAGTAGCGACCATCCAGCAGATTTAACCCGGCCGGCGTTAATTCTGGTTCAAACAGGAAGAAAAAGAATTGGGATGAGCCCCCATCGGGATCAGATTCAGGCCTAGCCATGGCTAGGGCACCAAAAGAGTTGAACGGAAGTACGGGCTTTTCAAGAAACCGTCCCAGCTCTTCTAGGGTGGCTCCATAGGTGGGGGCGTCATCGCCTTCCACTAAAATTTCCAAAGGAATTGCCCGATACTGCTTGGTCTTAGGATCAATAAACCCAACTTCTGGACCGTCAGGATCACCCGTCTGCAGCACATAATTTTCTTCGGCCCGGTCAAAGGTCATGCCATCGTAAAAACCCCGTTTAACCAGGTCAACAAAGTTGCCCGCAGAGACCGGGGCACTGTATCCGTCAACCACCACCGTTACCGGGCCTTCATTCATTTTAAATTCAATCGTTGCCCGTCCCTTAAGCTGGGGCAGCCGGTCATATTCTGCGGGCACCTCATAGGGAAACCCCTTAACCATCAAATACTCCAGCTCGCCAATCAGGCCCAAGGTTGTCCGCCGCCCAGTCCAAAGGCTATCCACATCCTTAGATTCCAACGCCGTCTGCATCGCTTCTAACTGGGCATCAATTTTGCCAAACAGGGGGGCAGCCATGGACCGTCGATCCTCTGGAATCGCCTCTAAAATGGCCGAACGCTTCCGCGTAATTAACTTTGCCGACTTATTAATTTCCCGCTTGGCTCGGCCCCATTGTTTTGTCCGCAGGGCGTAGTTCAGACCCTCCAAATTATCCTGAACATTACGAATTTCTGGACTGTCGATGGGCAAGGAGTAGCGCAATAATGCCCTCGGGTCAGTAATGGCATCGCCAGGAGGGAGATAGGCCACCGGTTGGGATATGCCCGGCATAGCTAAGGGAAGCACAGCTGCCTGGGCCGAGGGCACCAAAAACCAACCAAAGCTAAGAACAAAACTAAAACTGACGCCCAAAAGACCTGCAAGAGCGGTCTGAAAGCTGTATTGGAAACGAGCCATAGTTGGAAATTTAACGACAACGGCGTGACAAACCTTTACGATCTTGCCATAGTGTGGGGCGTCTAAGACATTGTCCCCATAAGGTTTTAGATATCTTGTATCAATCCCTGTATTCGCCAGCGATTAAATTAATAACCGTACGGGTAAATGACCGCTGAGCTGTACAATAAGGGCCGAATATTAACCGCTGACTATCAATCTACAGCCTGCCAGCACCATGATTTCTAGCAACGATTTTCGTACCGGTACTAGCATTGAAATTGATGGCTCCGTGTGGCGAGTAGTGGAGTTTCTCCACGTCAAACCTGGAAAAGGGGCAGCATTTGTCCGCACTAAATTAAAAAACGTCCAATCGGGTAGCGTTGTTGACCGTACGTTTCGCGCTGGGGAAACCCTTCCCCAAGCCATCCTCGAAAAGAGCGTGATGCAATACACCTACCGAGATGGTGACCAGTATGTGTTTATGGATATGGAAACCTATGACGAATGCCAGCTTTCGGCGAAGCAGATCGGCTCCCAGGTCAAGTATCTAAAGGAAGAGATGGAGGTTACGGTCCTTCAGTGGAACGATCAGGTATTAGAGGTTGATTTGCCCAATTCGGTGGTTTTAGAAGTCACTGAGACCGACCCTGGAGTCAAGGGCGACACGGCCACCGGTGGTACTAAGCCCGCCATCGTGGAAACAGGGGCCCAGGTGATGGTGCCGTTGTTTATCTCAATCGGTGAAAGGATTAAAATCGACACCCGTAATGACTCCTACCTCGGTCGGGAGTAAAGGGTGTTCAGCTAGGCGTAGGGATGATTTGAATCCCTACGGTCGGTTTTTGTATGGTCTTCTCTACTGAAGTAGACTGCTTTAAGCAGAGGCCCTGTTGGCAGGTGCCACTAATCGTTAATTTGGAGTTGTAAACAGTGGATTTGGATTTTAGTGAGCTTCGTCAGCTAGTTGCAGCTCTTGATCAAACCGATATTGCTGAGCTGACGCTTAAAAATCCTAATTTTGAGCTCACATTGCGCAAGGCCACCGCTCCTAGTCAAGCTGTGATGCTTTCTCCAGAGGCTACTTTGCAGACGGCCATGGCGGCTCCCCAGGCTGTGGCCCCCGTTGCTGCCGCCCCCGCCGCCGTACCCGCCGCTGCTGAACCCGCCGCTCCCCCGGCCGCCGCCCCGTCCGATCTATACGAAATTACTTCCCCCATGGTGGGTACGTTCTATCGCTCCCCAGCCCCTGATGAGTCCCCGTTTGTGGACACGGGCGATCGGATTAAAACTGGGCAAACCGTGTGCATTATTGAGGCGATGAAGCTCATGAATGAGCTGGAAGCCGAGGTGTCCGGTGAAATTGTAGAAATTTTGGTACAGAATGCTGAGCCGGTTGAGTTTGGCCAACCCCTGATGCGGGTAAAGCAAAGTTAAGCGGATGAACTGAGGCGGGCCAAATAGAACTAAAGCTACATATAGAACTAAAGCTACATGTAGCTGAAATTTGTGGCCGAATTGCTTAAGCCATGTAGGGGATTGCCCTACATGGCTACTTGTCTAGATTAGGATGATGTAGACTACCTAGAAAGGTTTTGCCTGAAGCAGTCTTGGGCATCCTGTGGGGGAATGTTCATCTACGGGTATTTGGTTAATACCCTGGGCGAAACGCTAGACTAGCTTTCATTCGGCGATTTATTGTTTAAGTTTTAACGAGGAGGTGTCCCTTCGGGAGAGATATGCCAGATGTCCAGCTCTCAAACCGCTTGCTTATGTAGGGTTAACAGTCGTTGTTAACAAGCAGGTGGCCTGTGTACGGCATTGTGTATTGACCAAAAGGAGAGAAGCATGCAAAATACCCCGCGACCCGTCATTCAACGTGAATCAGAGTC
>CALHGI010000653.1 GCA_938029995.1 uncultured cyanobacterium
GCAGGTGTTTGCACAGCAGGGGCAGGGGGTGTGGCACTTTTTGCCGATACTGTATGAGCCACTCTAAACTATCCCCCAAGTAATACAGAATTTCTGGGGCGTGACTGTTATTAATAGATGTCTCCACGGTCTGGGCAATCCAGTTATGTCGGGTGCGGCGGTGATCGTGGTGATATAACAACCAGGGCAATGCGATCGCAGCACTAAAATCTAATGCCTTGGGGCTTGGTGGTGGGTTCTGCTGAATAGCCTGGAGCCATGACTGATACAGTGGGCTGTCCTTAGTCTGGATGCATGTCCATTGGCGGTTTCCATAGCCATGGCCAATATATGTGCCCACTATGCTGCCTAGGAGCCTATCCGCGATTGAAAGAGTGGACATGGGTGGCAACTACCTGAAACTATTGAGCAACATCACTACAAATCTCAATGTATCTGGACGCTATAGCCATGCTGTGCCATCTTTATGGTTGGCTTGAGCTGGGCGTCAGGCCAAAATAGCCGGTGCTTATGCCAAAAATATGGTTTTTTGTCACATGAAACGTTGGGGCTCATATACGATCTTTCCTCTCTGGTCGTTAGCTGCTGTGTCGGGGATTATGGTGACGTCTACCCTGACCACCATGGCATCAGCAACAACCTATGATTTTCATCCAGATCAGCTGAGGTCTGTCAAGCCTGAATCTAGGATGCTGGCTCGGACGGACGGGGTTTTGATCCTGGGCAGTAACGATGCTGCGGTTAAGGAGCTGCAGGCAATGTTGGTGCTGATGGGCTATTATTCTGGCTCCGTGGATGGCACCTATGGTCAGACCACCCTAGTGGCGGTACGTCAATTTCAGGCAGATGCAGGACTGGAGCCCGACGGGGTGGTGGGACCTGCAACTTGGCGACGACTATTACCGACACCTGCTGTACTCACCGAGCCTCAGGAATCATTATCTTCAGAACCATTGCCTTCTGGCGTGGTGGATGCACCCAGTACAGAGACTCCAAACATAGGGCCTCCCAGTAATGTAGCAACATCTGGCACCGCAGGAGAGCTACAAGTTTTGCGCCTAGATGATTATGGTGCTGATGTGAATAAATTACAGCGGCGACTGTCGGAACTGGATTTTTATCGAGGACCCATTGATGGTGTTTTTGGTCTGCAAACCGAGCAGGCTGTGGAAAACTTTCAGCGTCAGGCTGGTTTGGGCGTTGATGGTGTTGTTGGTGTGGCTACGTGGCAAGAGCTATTACGCTAGCCGAGAAAGCTACTTTTCAGTTGTTTCCTACAATGTTGCGGGTCTGGGCAACTGGGCTCATGTACCAAAGGCTCGGTTGCAAGGGCTATCAATTACTTGGGAAGATTGGCAATGTCGAGGACGTTTAAATCACTCTCTAGCCACTGATCTGAAGCAATTTGCTCATCTAGCATGATGAATCCAGAGGAGTACTGCTCTTGGTATAGGCGTGCACCTTGATTCACATACAGTATGTAGTCGCCCATTAAAAAGTAGACACCAACCATGGCCGCTGCAGCAGAGGCCACTAAGAAGCCAGCCAGCATCAGAGAAAATTCCTGACTAACTACGGCCCTATCCATGAGACGAAGGGCCCAAATAACTAAACCGCTAACGATGGCTATGATCAAAAAAGTCATCGATTAAAATACAAAATATTGGAGTTTAAAGAATTACGACTATCTTTTACATACTGTAACAGAGCTATCATAAAACTGCTCTGAATTAGCAGTAGTGTCTTAAGAATTCAATGATTCTGTGCAGAGCTATCTATGGATTGCCCCCTAAGGTCTAACGGTGACCTGCTGCTGGGTTAGATAGGCTTTGATTTCTGCCACAGTGAGCTGGCCATAATGTAATAGTGATGCCAACAAAGCGGCTTCGGCTTGGCCATCGGTTAAGGCCGCATGGATATGTTCACAGGTGCCAGCTCCTCCGGAAGCGATGACGGGAACATTTACTTTCTGGGCAATGGCACGGGTGAGTTCCAGGTCGTATCCGGCTTTGGTTCCATCAGCATCCATGCTGGTGATGAGTAATTCCCCTGCGCCACGGGCTACGACGTTTTGGGCCCATTCGATGGCGTCTAGGCCGGTATTTTCTCGCCCACCCCGCACAAATACGTCCCAGCCTGAGCCATTAGCGCGTTGTTTGGCATCAATGGCGACCACAATGCATTGACTGCCGAAACGGTGGCTAGCTTCCTGGATAAAGTCGGGGGTGCGGACGGCGGCAGAATTAATGCTGACTTTGTCTGCACCCGCCCTTAGAAGTTTTTTAATCGTTTCAACTGAACTCACTCCACCCCCCACGGTGAGGGGGATAAATACTTGTTCGGCGGTGCGGAATACCACATCAAAAATAATGCTGCGGTCTTCGTGGGTGGCCGTAATATCTAAGAAGACTAGCTCATCTGCACCGGCTTGGTTGTAGGCCTGAGCCAGTTCTACGGGGTCACCGGCGTCTTTGAGTTCTACGAAATTAATGCCTTTGACTACTCGACCTGCTTTGACATCGAGGCAGGGCAAAATTCGTTTGGCCAGCATAGGCATTCCGGAAAGATGGGGGACTACACAAATAAGGGCAGCTGGCATACCTCCAGCAACAGTTCTTTAGGATAGCTTACAAAGAGCAAGACACTGTTAAACTGAGGATTGGTTTTAATTCTTAATATTTTAAGTCGTTTGATTTAGAGAGGAGACCTTGGAGCATGGCTTTGGATGTCGGTCAAAAGGTGAAGGTAGTACGGGTCAGAGATCGGGTGTCGGATGCCGTTGCTAAGCGTTTAGGGCAGGAGGGCATGGTGACTCAGTTCAAAATGGTGGACGGTAGCGGTGTCGGTCTTGTGGTGGAATTTGCTGATAAGTTTTCTAGTTGGTTTTTCGAAGATGAGCTGAAGCAGACTAGTTAATTGATGGAGAAAATGGTTGCTTAGGCGCTGTTTTCTAGGGCTGATGGTTGAGGCACCTCTATTTAGGGGTGCTCTTTGCTGTCGTCACGGTTTATTCGATTGCTGATTTTTGGCTGGTCACTGATGGCTTTAATTCTTACGTTTTTAGGTAAAGGGGGGAGTGGGCGTTCCACCTGTGCGATCGCAACTGCCAAAAAGCTATCTGCCCAGGGTCAGCGGGTTCTACTGGTGACCGAAGATGCGGGGCCTGGGTTTGGCCTGTTGTTGGGGCATGGGGTCACCTCTACTCCGACATCATTGGGCAATAACTTGTGGTGTATTCAGCTGCAGTTTACTCAGCTGCTAGAGCAAAACTGGGAGCAATTGAAAAAGCTAGAGGCTGAATATTTACGGGATCCTTTCTTTAAGGCCGTTTATGGTCAAGAACTCAGCTTGCTGCCCGGCATGGATCAGGCCCTAACGTTGAATTCATTGCGGGAATATGATGCCAGTGGTGACTACGATGTGATTGTCCATGACGGACCTGGCAATCAGGCCAGCCTGCGCATGTGGGGTATGCCCGCCGGCATCGACTGGTATTTCCGCCGATTTAAACAAGTATTTCAAGCGTCCCAGTTTTCCCAAGCGGTTATGCCATTTGTACAGCCCCTGGCTGGGGCCGTACTCAGCGGCGGACGGAGCCTGTCTGGCGACCTATTCAATCAGCCCGAAGTGCAACAAAGTACGGGCCTAGTCGGTCAGGGCATTGCGGCGGTTAAGGACCCCATGCGGGTACGAGCTTATTTAGTGTCGGGTGGTAATGATGTGGACATTGCGACTGCCCGCTACCTGTGGAGCGCAGCTCAGCAAATAGAAATGACCGTAGCGGGTGTGCTGCTCAATCGTTCTCCTGAGCCGGGGCAAGACTTTGAGCCTTTGCCGGTGCATGTATTGCCTGCCCCTACAGATAACTGGCAGCCCCTCATGGATGCGTTGCCGGACTACGTGGCCATGCCATCGGTGCCAGGACCCGTAGAAATCGACTTGGCCACCCAGACCGTGCGTCTATTTTTCCCCAGTTTTGATAAGAAGCAGATTCAGCTCACCCAGTATGGTCCGGAAGTCACCATTGAAGCAGGTGACCAACGCCGGAACTTGACTCTACCTAAGGCATTCCAGGGGCGTTCCGTCACTGGAGCTAAGTTTCAAGCTGGCTATCTCATCCTGTCCTTCGGTTAAGGGCTAGTTTGGAGGCCCTTACACCCTTTTTGTAATTTTATAATTGTTGAGCCCATGGCTGATAATCCCTCCTCAGTTAACTCCCAGCCCGATGATGTGGCC
>CALHGI010000654.1 GCA_938029995.1 uncultured cyanobacterium
TCATTACCCTAGTTCGGAGTCAGTTACCTCGGCGACTAGTATTACCCGCTGGGGGGCTAATGATGTGTATTTTAATAGTAACAACGCTGGGTAACAGCCGTGTCCGACGACCACTGCTAGCCCTGTTACAGGGCAAAACCAACAATAGCGAACTGGGCTATCGCATCATCACAAATGTCATCGGTTGGCGCATTGGCCAAGACCATCCATTCACAGGGGCTGGCCCTGGCAGTGTCTTCCAGCTCTACCAAAAGTATCGCCCCTACTGGGCAGGTCGTGAGGCCGAACTCCATTTTCAGCTCCACAGCACCCCAGCCCAACTATGGGCAGAACTAGGCGTTTGGGGTGTAACAGCTATAGTCAGCTTAGTGTGTCTTTTCAGTTGGTTAACCTGGCATTGGTCTAAGCAAACAGATTCCATTGCTCTGGTGTCACCTAAACTAGTTTGGAGTTTGGTAGCCGGACTATTTGCCTATGGCCTCATGGGACTCACTGATTACCAGCTAGATACTGTCACCATTAGCGGAGTGTTAGTTATCTATATCAATGTCCTTGCCAAAGTATATATTGCTGACCAAGTCCTAATTGTTCCGATTACCCCACAGAAATTGAAAGCTTCCAGGGTGTGGGCTGGGATAGTTTTAGGATGTGTAGTAGCTGTAAACCTATGGTTAATTCCCATTCATCGCGCTTGGGCAATATCCAAACAAGGATTTGATCAGCTCAATCTTGGTAACTTTGATAGCTTTGAACAGGCATTAACTCAATCACACCGTCTAGCCCCTTGGGACCCCTATTATCCATCAATATTGGCCTGGGCCTTAGGGGATTTTAGTTTTCAAAGGAGTGGAGTATCCAGAAAAGCTATAGCAACTGAAGCGATTGACTGGTTTAAAACAGCTAATTCGATTGCCCCCTATCAAGAATTTGGCCAGTCTAATTTGGGATGGCTATTGAGTCAGAAGAATCCAAGAGAATCCGTCATGGCGTTTGCGAAATCGGCTCAACTTGTGCCGACAAAACAGGGAGTTTTTCTGGGATTAGGCCTCACATTACTACGCAACAATCAACCAGATCTAGCAATCAATTCACTAACTTTAGAGCTACTGAGATTTCCGGCACAGATTACTAGCCCCATCTGGCAACTGGGAGACTTAGCGCAGATAAAAGAGACTGTTTTTAGTAAATTAGAAAAGCAATATGCTGATCTAATTGAACAATCGTCTGATGCAGCCCTTAGCACGTATCTAAAACGTCAGCAGGGAGGATTATACTGGTGGCAAGGCAACTATACTAAGGCAGCCAAGAGTTGGGCTCACTTCCAAGCTGGTCAACTCCTACTCAACCTATCCCAGGGAAAGAGTATTAAGGTAGAAAACTTGTCTGGGGATACCCCAGGTGGAAAAATAATATTAGCCTGGCTGTTACCCAAGCAGCGTCGTGAGCTCATAGAACAAGCCTTAATTCGCCCTCAAAATGATTTACCACAGTCGAATGTAGCCTTGCCAAAAGCAGAACAGGTTGAACGATTTGTGACCACAATGGATCAGGCAACAAGCTTTGAGCATTGGTTAAAAAATAGTGTCCTATCAGAACAACCCCGCACCCAACGTGTGGGGTTTGGTGTCCTCAATAGGCATATCGATGGCCCTTTTCCCCTAGATTATGCTCCTAACATTGTGAATCCGGCGGCTACAGTGGCTTTATCAGGGCTTTTTGGTACTTCTTCTTTTTTCCCAGAGTTAGACAGAAGTTTGCAACCGTTGAGAAACGAGTTGCTACGCCTAACCCAGACATCACTATAAACGCCCTAATCATCGTATATATTAAAGTTCACGGAGACTTGCCCACCTTCATTAACGACAATAGTGCCACCCAGAGATTCAATCCGCTCAGTTGCAATTTGTTCCGTTTCCTCATCCCTAGCTGAAACCAACACCTGTGCCCAGGCACTAATTTGAGCGGATCGACTCACAGGATTTTTGGCCAAAAACTGGGCAGTTTGGCTCGAAATCTCAGCAATCAGGGGAGCTTCTTCATCAGAGGATTGCCGGGCCCACTCAGCCGACTTTTCAAACGACTGTTTGGCTGCTTCACCATCGCCCAAAAACAGCAGCTCATCAGTGGCCTTAAACCGCCAAATGTAGTACGAACGTGGTGGTGTGGTAGGAGTGAGAGATTCAAGCCCTTTTTCCATTAGAGCGATTGAACGATTCGGCTTTCCTAAACGAAGTGAGATGGTATTAGAAAGATATAGATAGGCTTCCACAAACCTTGGATCACGATCAACTAAGCCATCAAAATAGAGTGGGGCTAGGCCATAGCCAAACTCTTTCCTCTGTTTTGAATCGCCAAAATATTGAAGAAAACTTAGGAATAGACTATCGGCTAGCAGATTCTCAAAACCTAAATTCGGAGACCGATTGATCGCGTTTAGTCGGATTAATTCGACATCCTGATGTTTAGCCGTATGGATAGCCTGACCACTTCCCTGCTGTATTTGCGTCAGGCGGAGATATTGTAGATTGACGGCAACGATTGACAGCAATGCTGCCACAAAAATCTTTAGAAAAGACATTCTCTATAAACTAATCTGATCTAACATGGCAAAGTTATATTAACAACTGCAAACAATACCCAAAGGCCATCGTAAAAATAACCCTGTATCAAACCGTGAAATATTTCTTTAAGCACTTTCACGGTTTGATATTAAAATTCCCAATAAATCAAGACTATGGGAAATAGCGATTGCATATTTGAGATCGTTATACTGCCTTGAAAATTAATTAGAGAAAAGGGGTGGCTTTGATCGCCACC
>CALHGI010000655.1 GCA_938029995.1 uncultured cyanobacterium
ATTGAGCAATTCTGACATTCTGCAGTCCAGCCACAATCTGGACATGTCAGGGACGAGGCAAATCCGCGTCTGTTCAAAAAGAGGATGCTTTGTTCACCGTCTTCGAGTCGACTTGTAATTGCATGCCCAAGCCTAGGAGAGATGATCGCATGATCAGCCTTAGTTCCCCCCTGGGCGTGGGTATAAAATTGGCGGCGTAAGTCTAACAGCTGCTGACGATAATCCGGCGTAATCTTAGACGATGTGATTAACTTGCCGGATACTTCAATGGCACGGTACCAATCCCTGGCGCAGACAGCCTGCTTTAGCTCTCCTTGGATATTGGCTACATCTGAAATTGCAGCATCGGCACTTTCGGCAGTGGCGGCAGTTCCAGCTAGCGCTAATAACGAGCCAAGAACAATGGGGGCTTTCATGATAGAGCTAGGAGAAAACTACTGCTTCTTTACTCAAGAAAACGGGTGATGGGACAGGCTTTTTTTTGTGAAGATATTATATAGATCCCGCTTGCCATACGGAATTGTGGGGTACTAGCCGAAAGCTTCAGACCCTAGGGTTGGAATAATGGGGTGATGGGTGTGCCGTTGAGGGGAATGGTGGGTTCAAGGTCGCACAGTCCAATGTTTGCTTGCCAACGGGAGGGAAAATCTGGATCTATAAAGGTGATCTCAAATTGCCCCCAGTGATAGGTAGGTTCTCCGTTGGCGTCTTCTCTAAAGGTATCGCAGGGCAAAGAAGAAGATGCTTGGACCCAATAACCAGAGTAGGATTCTCGGCCAGTGTACACTCCGGCTAAACCATCGATAAAAATTGTGCCGAGGCCATCTCCATAGGTCCAAATGGCGGTTCTATTGCGTTCATCTTGATAGACGACATCGTATTCTTCCGTTGACCATTGTTCATCGGCAAGGGCTGCTTGGGGGGCGAAGGTCGCGATTATGAGGGCGACGGCAATGAATGTAGAGTTCTTTTTCAAGCGAGCGTTCAAACCTCTCAACAACAACTATGGGGCGCGGAATCTGGTCAATCTATTTAGCTGGAGGCCTTGCTGGGCCTCGGCATGGGTTTATCTAAGAAAGCCGGATTTGCGGGGCATTTCAACTGATGGCTGCATCCCTTCAATGGGCAACGGCGTTGAATTACTATACATCACGGGCGATTTGCCAAACGCGACAGTTATGGCAATGGGGTTCATCGGGAAAATGGGTACGGATTTTTGCCGCGATGGTGTTGGCCTGGTCTAGGTCTGACAACAGTCCCCAGGTGTTGACGTCTGAGGGGCTAAAAATGCCTGGGAATGGGCCGCAGTTGGTAAGAACGCTGTTACCGTCGTGGTCATCGAGGATATCGAAACCACAAAATTTAAAGGCCGGGGGCAGGGGGTGAATGTGGGTAGGCTGCTCAAGGATGGCGAGGATCTGAGTTTGGCCTGTATGCCAGGTGATGCGCTGGCGCAGGTAAGCCAGGTTGGAGAACCAGGTGATGCGGCCATCGGCCTGAAGGTTATGGGACCAGTCTGCGGTGATGGGCTGGGCAATGAGGTCGGGGCAGAGACTACTGTCTAGGGTGACGACTTCGGTGATGTGGGTGAAGCCGGAAAATTTGAGGTAGCTGTGCCAGCCACACTGTGACTGGGTGAACCGTTGACGAGCAGTAAAAACCCATTGGGTCATGGTTTTTGGCCAGAAAAACAGACCTGGGCGACGGGGAAAGGTCTACGCATCAAAACAGTGGGGCATCAAAACAGGAGGGCATCAACTTCTATTTCGATTAGCATATCTGGGTCAATCAGCGCCCTCACCTCGACCATCGCCGTTGCCGGTGGATAGGCCCCCATGGCCTCTTGGTGGGCTCGGCCATATTCCTGCCAGCGGCTAATGTCCGTCACATACATTCGCGATCGCACAATATTCGACAAATCGGCCCCCATGGCCTGTAGGGTCTCCCGAATAATCTGAAAGCACCGTTTGGCCTGCCCATAGCCATCCCCCGGTGCCACCGTATTCCCAGCAGCATCCACCGGAGCCGTCCCCGAAATAAAGATCTGATTTCCCGCACGCACGGCCCGGCAATAGCCGACCTGCGGTTCCCACGGAGTCCCGGTGAAATGACGAACAATAGGCGACGAATTATCCATAGGGTCCCGGTGAAATAACGAACAATAGGCGCGGAATTATCGATGGGGGGTCCCGGTGAAATGACGAACAATAGGCGCGGAGTTATCGATGGGGGGCCCAGTCAAATAAAGAACAACTAGCAGATAATTATCCGTGGGGACTATAGTCCCTAGGGGCACAGCTAGTTGGCCGCTGCAATCACATCTAAGTACGCCTTAACCGCAGGTCCTAGGCCCATCATTAAGGCATCCGCCGTTAGGGCATGGCCAATGGACACTTCCAATATATTGGGAATGCGCAAAAACTGAGGTAGATTCTCCAGGTTCAAATCGTGGCCTGCATTGATCCCGAGGCCGCAATCTTTCGCCACCTTGGCCGCCACCACATAGCTCGTATGCTGGGTCTCTAGTTCATCTTCGCTGCCCTCACGGGAAGCGGTGGCATAGGGCTCGGTATATAGCTCAATGCGGGTTTCCGTCGGTCCCTCCATCACCCCCAAGGCTTTGATCAAACGAATCTGCTCGGGGTCTGGGTCCATAAATAGGCTAACCCTGGCCCCCAGATCTTGGATTTCCTGGATGATGGGCTTCAGGGTGGCACCATGCTTGGCCACATCCCAACCATGGTCGGAGGTAAATTGGGTGGGATCATCGGGCACCAGGGTGACCTGGTTTGGTTTTACATCCCGCACAATGGCCATAAAACCAGGTTCTAGGGGGTTTCCTTCGATATTAAACTCGATTGTGGGATGGTCCTGTAACAGGTTGGCCAAATCGTAGACATCGTGGCGGCGAATGTGGCGTTCATCGGGTCGGGGATGGACCGTCAGACCATAGGCCCCAGCTTGAATACAGGTTTCACCCGCCTTAACGACGCTGGGGATGCCCAGGGTGCGGGAATTGCGAATAAGGGCAATTTTATTAAGGTTAACGCTAAGGGCAGTCATTTTTTTAAATACGTTCTAAGAATATGACACAAGTCATACGGGGTAATGATTGTACAACATCCAAGCTGATCCCCCTACCGCTGAGTGGCCAATATATTCTCTGGTAAATCCCCCTATCTTCTGGGGGTAGTTTCCTGCCTCGACCCAGGGTCTATGCAGGTTCCATGGGGCCATTCTGGGCATTTAGACCGGTTGGATAACAACAGCTTAGGGGATACGTGGGGTCGCGGGCCAGGGGGTAGACGACAACGTTGAAGCCGTTAGAATCATTAGGGGCGTTGCCCATGGGAACTGTGATGTCCTGCGTTCAATCGGCAACGATAACAATGATTGGCCTCTATTGTTCAAATCTATGTCCACAATCCAGGGTTCACCAACGCCTAGAGCCGTACAAACCATGCAATGGGCGCTAAACCCCATTGGCTATATGGAAACCAACCAACGGCGATATGGGGACTTTTTTGCAGCGCCAATCTCTCCGTTAAGTGATGATTCCTTTACCTTTGTGAACCATCCCGAGGCGTTGCAATATATTTTGACCCACGACAGCACCCCTGAACTGTCTGCACCGGGGGAGCCAAACCGAATTGTTGAACCCTTGCTGGGAAGTCGTTCGTTGATTTTGCTAAGTGGGGAAAACCACCGTCGCCATCGCAAACTGGTCATGCCGCCCTTCCATGGGGAACGGCTCAAGGTCTATGGCGATCTAATTTGCGCCATTACCCAAGAGGTGGCAGCAACCTGGCAGCCGGGGGTGCCGTTTGTGGCCCGGCAGTCCATGCAAAAAATTACCATGGGGGTGATTTTGCAGGCGGTGTTTGGGCTGGCTCGCGGAGAACGGTATGAACGGCTGCAAACGGTCCTGGCCCAGCGGTTGGATATGGTGTCGAGTCCCCTGGCTTCCCTGCTGATTTTCTTTCCTGCCTTGGGCCAAGATATGGGGCGTTGGAGTCCGGGACACCGCATACAGCAGGTATCTAGGGAATGCGATCGCATCATTTACGATGAAATTCGGGAGCGCCGCACCCAGGATACTCGCCACCGCACCGATGTACTGTCCCTACTATTGGCGGCTCGGGATGACCAGGGGCAGGGGTTAGATGATGTCTCCTTGCGGGATGAGCTGATGACATTGCTGGTGGCGGGCCATGAGACCACGGCCACGGCACTTACCTGGGCCCTATATTGGATCTATTCGCGGCCAGATATTTATCAGCGGTTAATGGCAGAACTCAAAGGATGCACCGACAGCGATCCCTTAGCCATTACTCGGCTGCCCTATTTAAATGCAGTATGCAACGAAACCCTGCGAATTTATCCGGTGGCGATGCTCACATTTCCCCGCCAGGCAGAACAGGATCTAGAATTGCAAGGCCATGCCATTAAAGCAGGAACGTATTTAATGGGATGTATTTATCTGATTCACCAACATCCAGAGTTTTACCAAAACCCAAAAGAATTTAACCCGGATCGGTTTTTGCAAAACACCTATTCGCCCTACGAGTTTATTCCATTTGGCAATGGGGCCAGGCGATGCGTGGGGGCGGCATTGGCCCAGATGGAATTAAAATTGGTTTTGAGTACAATACTGTTGACCAGTTCCTTAAAATTTGTAGGAAAAAAGCCCGTGCAGGCCCAGCGACGGGGGGTCACCCTAGGCCCCAGCCCGGTAATGTTGCAACGTAGTGAGTGAGCTAACAACGACAGTCCCTCTCTGGTGGGTGTCCCACCCTTTT
>CALHGI010000656.1 GCA_938029995.1 uncultured cyanobacterium
CCCCATTAACTTGATGCTCCTAGGCTCAAGCTTAAGATGATTGTTTAAATATTATTAAGACCCAACTTGATAAATTAGGTCTTATGACGCCATCCCGCCCCCAACCATGGGCAATTGCCAAAGGTACCCCAGGGTTGATCAATGGCTAACCAAAGTTAATTTTTATACCTGTTTTCATGGATACTCAGTGAATTTAGTGAATAAAATAACTACCAAGAGTTCCTGATATTGAAAACGATGGCTAAGCAAACCCTATCCCCCCGCCAAACCTTAAATAATCTCCGCTCCCGTCAACTGGGTTGGCTCGTCCCTTTTTACTGCTCCGTTGATTCCTACTACAACGAAGATGGTTTCGCCGTACTCAACGTTTCGACTTGGCGCTTTGGGCAACAGGTATGGGAGACCTGGCGGCTGAGGGAGGGGGACGATGCCAATTGGATTCAAACCCTTAAAGATTGCCCGTCAGACCTCTATAACCGGTTAAAGCGATCCGGGGATTTGGTTCATCGCCATTGCCTGGGGAGATATTAGTTGCCAAGTTCCACTATTTTTTAATTATTCTAGCCAGGGCTCCCTAGCCACGGGTTTCCGTCATCTGTTTCTATCATCTCCGCTGGATTGTCCCCGCGCTATGGTTGTATATCGCTAGTGAACGAACGAGGGGCACAGGGCAGGATGAGTGGTTTAGACAAACGGCGCTGGATGTCGATGGTGCTGTGTGGGTTAACGATGTTTGTGGTGCTTAGCTATTGGCTGTACCAAGTCGGAAACCACGGTGTAGGCTCTGCCCTGGCCGCTAAGGGGTGGCCCATTCGAGGCCCCGCTGCTGCCATCCAGTCTGGCTTTAACCAGGCGGAGCGGGCCACTGAGATGGCCGCATCTGCCACCTCAGTGGATCAGTGGGATGAGGTGGCGGACACCTGGATGGGGGCCATCGCCGCCCTCCAAACCATCCCGAACCAAAGTCCAGAGCGCTTCTTTGCCCAGCGGAAACAACAGGAATATTTAACCAAGTTGACCATGGCCCAGCAGCGGGTGCTGCAGCTCAGCGGATTGGACGTATTTCCCAGCCTGGGCAGTACGGTCATGGATGATCAGCTGCGGCTTTATCTCAGCTATTTAGCGGCGGTGGGACCCCCGGATATTTTAATTGTGGGCAGTTCCCGTTCCCTCCAGGGCCTGGACCCCCGGTTTTTAGAAACGACCCTGGGGGAGCAGGGCTATCCCGCACGGGTGTTTAACCTGGGGGTCAATGGGGCCACCGCCCAGGTGGTGGACTTTATGCTACAGCGCTTACTAACTCCGGCTCAGCTCCCCAAGCTAGTGATCTGGGGGGATGGGTCCCGGGCCTTTAACAGTGGTCGCGATGATGCCACCTTTGCCCGCATTTTGGCCTCCCCAGGGTATCAGGCCGTCTTGGCAGAGGAAACGCCTAGGTTTTCCAAACAGGATGAGCCGCGCCGGGTTCCTCGCCCCCCCAGTGCCATTGATGCCCATGGTTTTTTGTCCGTGTCCAAGGTGTTTGACCCGGCGGTCTTTTACCAGACCTACCCCCGGGTCAATGGCCGCTATGATGCGTTTTACAGCCCGTTTTCCTTGGCTGGGCAACAGGAACGGTCGTTGAGCTCCCTAGTGGTCTATCTCAAAAGCAATAACGTCAATTTGGTCTATGTCAATTTGCCCCTCAGTGGCGACTATCTAGATGACTATCGCCTTCCCCTAGACCGACAATTTCAACAGTTTTTGCAAACCCAAAGCCAACGCCAGGGCTTCGCCGTCATTGACCTGCTCTCCCAATGGGTGGGGCAAAATACCTTTTTCGCCGATCCTAGTCACCTCAACAAAATCGGAGCCGCCGCCCTAGGACAGCAGTTGGCTCGCAATCCTTTAGTGTTGGAAAAACTACAATAGGGTTTTAGGCCCTGGAGGTATGTCCCTATCCCCCACGTTCGGGTACTCAATGTTGTCCACGATCAGAACGGTCGTTTTCTCTTGTTCCTTTGACCATAGCCTCCCCATGAATTATCTTTCTTTTTCCATGCGCTCCCTAAGTTTTAGTCTTATTTGTACCCTAGGACTCTTCGGTTGTAGCCACAACACATCTCCATCAACAGCCACTGCGGACTCCAATGCAGGCTCCGGCACATTAATCATTCGAGCCAATGGGGAAGACTTTGTCCGCCAGGGCTTTACTAGTAAAGACGGCTGGCAAATCGAGTTTGACCATGTTTATGTCACCCTCGGTGAGGTCAAGGCCTATCAATTGGAGTCGTCGTTTAATCCCCTTGATCCCCAGCACCAAACATCCCTAGACACCAAGGTAAACGTTGGCACGGACCAACCCATCACCATTGACCTAGCTCAGGGGGACGGTGAGGCTGAGCCGGTGACCGTGGCGGAGTTTGATGCCCCTGCGGGCCGATACAATGCCCTTTCCTGGCAGATGGTGAACACCACGTCTGAAAATACCACCAACGGCCAGGGCTATCCCCTGATGATGGTGGGCACCGCCACAAAATCTGAAACAACGGTGGCGTTCTCTCTCAAATTTTCCCAGGAGCTGGGTTTTGTCTGCGGAGACTTTGTGGGGGATGAACGGAAGGGATTTTTGAGCGATGGCGATCGGGCTGATGTGGAAGCCACGTTCCATTTTGATCACCTATTTGGTGATGCCGCAACGCCCGCTGATGACGATCTCAATCTACAGGCCCTAGGGTTTGATCCCTTGGCCAACCTGGCCCAGGGCGGTCAACTCACAATCGATACTGTTGGTCTTAAGGCTCAGCTTTCTGAGGCTGACCACCAAACAC
>CALHGI010000657.1 GCA_938029995.1 uncultured cyanobacterium
AATAACCCCGACAGTTTATTTAAGAAACCACTGGCTGAGCTAGCGGTGGTAGAGGTTAATACGGTCTTAAAGCCATCACTAACATAGCGACCGTAGCGATCCTGCCACTTCCACCGGGTATTTAGCTCAATATTCTGAGCCTTAACAGTTTGAATACCCGACAGGGCTTCCACCAAGAAGGATTGGGTTCTAGCATTTTGCTCCGCCTTGGCCCGTAACTGACGGCGCACAATCGGTGACACAAACAAGGTCAGTCCCAAAAATAGGGGAATCGTCGACAGGGACACCAACGTCAGCTTGAAGCTGTAAATCATCATGACGATGATGTAAACCACCGAGAAAACCGCATCCAAGACTACGGTGAGGGCGGTACCGGTTAGAAACTGACGAATGTTTTCCAGCTCATTGACTCGGCTAGAAAGTTCACCCACCGGACGGCGATCAAAATATTTCAGCGGTAATCGCAGTAAATGATCGATGGTCTGGGAGGCCAAGGTCATGTCGATCCGGTTGGTGGTATCGACAAATAGATAGGTACGCAGACTGCCGAGAATGGCCTCGAACACCGCCACAATGACGAGGAAAATTCCCAGCACATGGAGCGTATCCACACTCTGCTGCACAATCACCCGGTCAATAATCACCTGGATCATCAGGGGATTGGCCAAGCCAAAAATCTGGTAGAAGAACGAGGCGACCAGCACCTCCACCAGCACCCACTTGTATTTGATTAGGGACGGCGTAAACCAGGACAGACCAAAGCGTTGCTGGGGCGTTTGGGACGTTGTCTCTAGTAAAAGGACCTCCCCTTCTGGACCCCATAGTTCCTCAAAGGTTTGGGGGGAGTGGCGCACCAATCCCCGATCCGTAGGGCAGCCAATGACATACTTTTTGGCTGACGTTTCATAGAGGACGGCATAGCTATCGCGCCATTTGATTAACGCCAACTTGGGCAGACGACCAATGGCGCTGGCGGGGACCTTAGCCAGCTGGGGCTTAAGCCCCAACATGTCGGCCACCGCTCCACAGGATGCCAAGGAAACCTGACCCAAACGAGCCTTTTGATTGGTGATAACTCGGCGTACTACGTCCCGTTTAAAGGGCATGCCGAAATGCTTGGCCAGCATTTCAAAGCAGGCCACCAGGGCCTCTGCTTCTCCCCGAGCACGGATGTGGGGATAGTTCTGACTCCCGCTTGGTTCGACGACGGAATCAAACTCACCGTCCCTAGGCAGGGCATCGGCGTAGGGAATCTCGGGGGGCGGTGCATCGGTGGGGACCCAGGGGTCGTCATTGAGCACTTCCGTGGCCTTGGTTTCCACCTGAGATACAATCACCGCCGAGGGAATGCCTAATAGGCGCGCTCCCCCACTGCTGAGCACTTGGGTAGAGGCCATGGACGGGCTGAGCTGACCGCCCTGCTCGTGGGAGGCAATATTGCCTCGGCTAATGAACCACAGCCGTTGACTGTCGAGGTCGCTATGTTTCAGTTGCCCCTGGGGGACTTCCTGAATGGAAATTCCCGCCGATTGAATCTTGGCCGTCAGTTGGGCAATGTCACCCACATTGTGGGCCTGTTTTTCAAAGTATTTACTGACAATTTCAAATAGCTCTGCCAGGTAGCAGTGATTTTGAATGGCGCTACCAAAGCTGGGATGGCTGGTGATGAGCTGCTTGACGATGACAACGGGCACCGCCACGGCCACAATTTCGGTGGATGCGATCGCACTTTCACAGGCTACCCCTCGGGCCGGACCCGCCAGACCCAAAATATCCCCTGGCCCCAATAACTTTAGGGTAATAGGATTTTTCGTATAGGGGTCATAGCCCAACAGACGGACCTGGCCCTCCTGAATCAGGACCACCTGATGTGGCATGGTTTCCCGCCTTAGGATGGGCTGTCCCATGCGGTAACGTAGCAGCTGGCTATTGTCAGACAAGGTGCGTAACGCGTCCGCCGGGAGACGGTCAAAGGGCGCGATATTGCCCAGCTGTTGAGCCATAGGATTTACGGTATAAGTCATAGGTTATGCACGTGTATTATGCGCGCGTAAGCGGCTGACGTTTCATGGCAAAGAGTTTAAATAGCCGTAATCTAGGTAGTTTCTAGTTAAGGCAACAGGGGTTGAACAACAGTGGTCTTAGTCGTTTCCATAAGCCATGTATTAAACAGCTCATCGATCAAGCGTTGACGCATCGAATCATCAAACTGCGCTGGCACAAACTTCTCTAACCGCGTAATCACATACCATTCACCAATCGGTGTCGGGGACCACAGCTGCTCCGGTTGACTGACCGAGAGCATGCGACCAATCATGGGATGGGGAACGCTAAGTTCCACCGGCCCAATGAGGCCACCGGTTTGAGCTTCCTGACCTTCCGAATAATGCCGAGCCAAATCAGCAAATGATTCCCCATCGTCATTAAGTCGGAAATAGAGTTCCTGGGCCAGACTAGGGTCCTTGGTTCTAATCAGCGAGTAGAGCACCCGATCCAACTTGACCTTACGTTCCAAGAAATAAGATTCTGCCTGATTACCCCAGGTGTCCTCCTTAAACTTGGCAATTTTGGCAACCCGTAAAGCCCTCATATACATCTGCTCCTGGGTCAGCTTTTGCTGGGTTTGCCAGGCCTGTTGCTGCTCTTCAGTAACCAAATTACGCTGTTGGCAAAACGTTCTATAGGCCTCTTCAGGATCACACGCAACCGATTCAATAGCCTGATCCATCACCACTTCCTGCACCAACTTAGGTAAAAGTTGATGCAATTGCAGCTGCTCTAGCAACATGCGGATATCAAGCTCTGAATCACCAATTTTCAATACTGCTGACATTATGAAAACCCTGATGGACTAAGTAATATAGCGGTACATTTGATAGTAAATTCGGCACTGTTGAATGGGTGTATGAATTTGTATGGTTAAGCGAGGCTCCAAACGTTACACCCATTGACTTTACTAACTCCGAACTAGTGACTGTGAACCAGCAACGTCGTAAGTGTAGGCCCTTAGGTTAGAACGTCAACATCGCTGAATAGGGAAGGCGAATTTCAGACACAACGTCATCATAAAAAATCACCATAGTTTGAATAGCGTCAAACTAATACCAGGGAAATCCACTACAATTTTGCTCATATGGGATTGAGCTAATTCTACAGAGTTCCTAATCAGGATTTTGATTAAGCTTTCCCGTTTAAATTCACAAACTGAACAATTTTTCTGGATAGGTTGTAACCGAATAATTACCTCAATATATAGATTAAATTAATAGATTAAATTAGTCCGTTATATGGGCAAGCCAAGTCAGGAAACTTAACTACTCCTTCACAAAGGATGCGTCCTATTCCGGTCGTTTTTACATACATTCGTGCTGTCTGACGTCTAGCTAAACTAACGACCGCTATCGGCAAAGCGAGCGTTGAGTGTGTGGCTTGGTCGATGGCGGTTGAGCCACCGTTGAGTATTTTACATGGGTATCCATGCCAGGCATTCCAGAGATTGATTAAGTAAATCTGATTACCCAAATATTAACCAGATCCTTATATCGTCTTAGTCAACCTCATGAGTACTGGTATGCAACAGCCGCAAAACAATAAACTCCTGATCGCGATTACCCTAGTCGGTTTAGGCCTGGTTGCCGGGGTGTTTGGCCTAGTGTCATGGTTTGCGGGGGCGGGCGGCCTTAGCTCAGGACCCCAGTCAACGAATAGCCCCAATAGCCAAACCGGTAATCAAAGTAGCAATCCCAATACCGGCACCTCCTCTGGGGAGTCATTGGGGGATGTTCAAAATGTGCCCCAAGGGCTATTTAACTATGGGGGCAGCACCACTTGGATTCCGGTGCATGAATCGGTCAACGCTGCCATTACCGCCTCGTTTCCTGACTATCAACTGCGATACACGCTCCCGTCTAGCGGTTCACCGGGGTCTGGCACCGGAATCAAGATGCTGTTAGATGGTCAGTTATCGTTTTCAGAATCCTCCCGACCGGTTAAATCCGAGGAATATGAAGCTGCTCAGCAGCGTGGTTTTACCCTGGAGCAAGTTCCAGCTGCGATCGACGGCATTGCCTTTGCTGTGCATCCAGATTTAGATGTGGACGGGGTGAGTATTGATCAGATCAAGGCAATTTATACGGGAAGCCTGACCAACTGGTCGGAATTGGGCGGCCCGGATCTGCCGATTTTGGCCTATAGCCGTTCTCCAGAGACTGCCGGTACTGCTAAGTACTTTTTAGATGACGTGATCGATGCCAAGGATTACGGGAAAGACGTTGTTTTTGTCGAAGATACCACCGCGGGGGTACGCCAGGTAATCGGTAATAAGGGGGGAATTTACTACGCTTCGGCCCCGGAAATCGTCACTCAGTGCTCAATCTATGCCATTCCCGTGGCCGCCCGAGACCAACCGAATAATTTTATTCCCCCCTATGCGGATAGCTGGAAAACAGGCCAAGACTGTTTAAATCAGCCCAATGCGGTCAATAAAACTGCATTCCGTGAGAGCAGCTATCCCTTAACGCGGCGTCTGTTTGTCATCGTTAAAGCTGATGGGGCCAGTGATGAATCCGCTGGACAAGCCTATGTCAATATATTGCTTTCCCCGGCTGGACAGACCTTAATTGAACAGGCTGGGTTTGTCAGTATTCAATAGGGCTGATGCGGCTAGGATGAATAGCGGCATCACTCAAGCTAATCCATGCAGCGCATTACCATTAACCCAGCCCAGCAGGTGGCCGATAGGCTCCAGTTAACTAGTGAGCAAGTTCACTATTTACGACGGGTGCTGCGGTTAAATTCCGGCGATATGTTTATCGCCCAGAACGGTCAGGGACAACAGTGGCAGAGTCAGCTGACAGACACTCCAGGCCAAGCCAAGATTCTGTCTGCCCTGGTTCCATCTTTAAGGCCAGCGACGTTAGAACTGGTGGCCGCCTTACCTAAAACCGGATTTGATGATGTTGTCCGTCAGGCTACTGAGCTTGGGGTAACGGCCATACAGCCCCTGCTCAGTCAGCGCACCCTCCTCAACCCCAGTGCTAAAAAGCTAGGGCGTTGGCAACGCATTGCCCAGGAAGCTTCGGAACAATGTGAGCGTGGCTATGTGCCCGAGATCGCCCATCCCCTTAAATTTACTGAGTGGATTAATGATACACAGGTAGCGGTGGGGAACTATTTCTGTGTTGCTAGGGTCGATGGATCTGGGCTATTACCCTGTGTGCAAGCACTTCTGAGCGATTCTCCTCAGCAATCGATTCAGGTGGTAATTGGTCCGGAAGGGGGCTGGACACCTGAGGAAATTACGGTTGCGATCGCACATGGCTATCAAACAACATCTCTTGGTTCCGGGATATTACGTGCAACAACAGCTTCACTCACCGCCCTGGCGATCATCTCGTCAGTTCGGGAGCAGTTGATGTAAACAATTTTCGCGTATTTGTTCGGATGGCCAGACGATTCAATCTTGATTAGGTTAAAGAAAATATAAAGATTTCAAAAAAAGGTTGCCTGCCCTTGGCTAAAGAGTGCGGCATTTTTCAGAAAATTACCATGCACCGTTCAATTGAACAGAGTTACGAGACAAACCAATATCTACTTTCAAGGTCAAGGGATATCCTAAGGCCTAATCTGTTTTACGCCGAGAAGAATATTGTTCCCGTGAAGTTGATATAAACAAATCTCGCGTATTTGTCCGGATTGCCAGCCGATTTAAGTTTGGCTAGTTTTAAAAAAAGTTCGAATGATATAGGTAAGTGACTTTAAACTTACCTGCATTTGGATATGGGGTTTAGTGTTTATTAATCAATTACCATGCATAGCACAGCTAACCAGGATCACGTATTTTCAGGATTTCACGCCTTATCAGAACCTATCCGCATTCAAGTGTTAGAGCTTCTACGGGAAGGAGAATTTTGTGTCGGCGATATGTGTGAACGTCTCAGCATCGCCCAGTCGAAACTCTCTTTTCACCTTAAGACACTTAAGCAGGCAGGTCTCGTAACGGCTCGTCAGCAGGGGCGTTGGATGTACTATAGTCTTAACCCTGAACAGTTTAATATTCTAGAGACCTACCTCTCTAACTATTAGCTTACTGCGCTACTTGACTATCGAAGGAATACCGAAAACTAAGAGAATATCGGTATTCCAGACGTTTCCTTAACCAATTAAGGGCTTGTTAAAAATTAAGGTCATGGCCTTATTCATTTAAATCATGGCTTAACAAGCCTTTCAGGCTTAAACCGTGAAGTCGTGTCTTAACGGTTCCTAAGTGCTTCTAAAACCGTAGCCTCCCTAGGGGGACTACGGTTTTGTTTTATTCAGTAGCCGTTAGATGGATTTACTGCCCGGCACTTTACACTAGAAGGCGATCCATATACCGTCATGCCCAGTGAGTGTTATCTCCCCCTTCCCCGAGGCCATTATCTTTGATATGGATGGCCTCATGCTCAACAGTGAGGTCATCTTCCATGAAGCTTGGCAAACCACACTGGTGGATCTAGGCTATGAACCTTTAGACGAAGCTACAGCTTTACAGCTAGTGGGCTGCAGTAATGACCTAGCCGAAAACCTGTTACTCACCCGGTTGGGCGCTGATTTCCCTGTCGAACATTTTCGTAGCAGCTGGCTGGCCCGGTGGGAAAGCTTAGCGGCCCAAGGTATCCCCCTCAAACCAGGACTAGACCCTTTACTAGCCTGGCTAGATCACATTGGCCTCCCAAAGGCAGTGGGTACCTCCAGTGGCGATTACGAAGCACAAATCAGCTTAAAAAGTACGGGACTTTGGCCAAGATTTCAGGCGATTGTAACCGTTGATCAAGTGGGCAATGGTAAGCCTGCCCCAGATATCTTTTTGGTCGCCGCCAAGGCGCTAACCGTTGCCCCAGAAAAATGCTTAGTCCTAGAGGATTCTAATGCTGGAGTCCAGGCCGCTGTTGCCGCTGGCATGTCAGTCCTCATGGTGCCCGATCTACAAACCCCCACGGCCTATGCCCAGCGCCATGCCCTCAAAATAGTCTCATCGCTACATGATGTTTTAGGCCATTTGCAGCAGACCTGGCAGTCCCACCAACTTACCTAACCAGACTTCTCTAATCCGCGGAGCGGTGTCCCTGAGGTTAGGATAGGGCCTGCGCTAAGGGCGAGGACCATCGCTGATAGAGCGGGGCCGAGAGAGCATACTGCCGAAGCCATTGCTGATCGGCACTAGTACCCTGTAGCCAGTGCTCCAGTAGGGAGATCCAATGTACCGGCAGCTGGAGAGATTGCCAGCTGGACTGGCTAGCTGCGGATAGTTTGTTATAGGTTTCCGGATGGTTTAAAAGGTAATCAACACTTTGGGAAAGGGCACGGGCATTACCCGCTGGGAAAATCATGGCGTTGACACCGTGGCTAAGACTGCCGGCAAACATCGGATGATCGGAGGCCAAGATAGGCGTGTGGGCCTGTAGGCAATGGTTGAGGATTGTACTGGAATGTTCCGGTGATTCGTGACGACTGGGCATGACAACCACATCAGCCTGGCGAATCAAATAAACCAGACTATGGTCAGGGACATGATCCATAAATTCCACATGGTCCAGTTGCAGCCGTTTTGCCTGGGTCTCAAATCGCTGCCTATCGCCCTGACCCACCAGTTTTAGATGAACATTCCACCCTTGGGCCTTGAGCTGAGCCGTCGCAATCAGCAAGTCACCAATCCCTCTGGTGGAGAACAGGGGACCCACATATATGAGCTGTAAGGGATCAGGCCTAGCATTCAGCTGTTTGGTCTCAAATGATTCAGCCCGGTTTGAGGGGGGCCAATCCCAAGGAATTAGCTTTTCCCGGCGCACACCACTTTGGGCCAAGGATTGACATTTCTCGATGCCTAGACCCCCTACCCAGTCCACCCCTGCGTGGTTTAACGCTTTAGACAGCTGATAGTTGTCCCATCGCTGCCTGAGGCCAGGTTCCTTCAGGGTGTCTCGAAACATGCCGATACAGTGTACCTGCTGACGAGTGGCCCACCGAAAAAGTGCAGGATCGGGGACATCAATTACCAAATGGGTTGGGCAAAAGTCTGCCAATAGCCTAAAAATAGGCTCATTAGTGGCTGGTAAACCACTGCCGATAACTCGGACACCCGTATCTAGGATGTCGTCATAGGCCTCGTCCGAGGCGCAGCCCAGTACCCCCACTTCCTGTAACTGGAAGCCCCAAGTTGTCAGTCCTTCCAACATGGTTAGCTGATCGGCATTAAGAGTTCCATTCTCCATGCCATTACGGTAAGGCTCGTTGCCCTGAACGAGGAGTAAACGTAGATGCTGTAAGTCCATAGACAATGGCTAAGTAGGTAATTTAAGCGGTTAATAATAATTGAGTAAGTTACGTTGAAAATAATTTAGAGATCCTGGCGAAGCCATGGAGTTGGGTCAGCCCATAAAACGGATTCACAACCCCTAGAGATTCAATCCTGCAAAGGAAACGAATGTCCCTTTTTAGGATTACCTTTCATAAATTCAAAAAGGCTCCAGTCCCTATAGTAAATCTTTACAGAAAAGAATCTTTTGTCCCTGGTGATGTTTTGACCTTTGCATAGTCTTCATAGACTCTTTAATATAGCCGGTTAGCTCTGTGAACATGACTATCCAATCTGTAGGGCTTGGGACCCATACTTGTCTAGTACAGGGGGAATAGAAGCCATCGGTATCATTTTTACCCCATTGGCGGCAAACGGGCTCAGAAAAATTACCCATGGCATCAGGACTAGTGGCCATCGGGGTGAACGAACCGTCCTAAAACACTAACACCTAGGGCTGGGTATCCTATCGATGGCGATATGCGTCGGTGCTGATCCTGTTCAGAGCTAGACAATTCCATTCCTATACTGATGCCTGTAACCCCTACTGCAATGACAACTATTTTGGTGATTGATAATGATGCAGATCTAGCCAAGGTGTTTGGTGATGCACTGGTTATGAACGACTTTGCCACCCTTAAGGCAACGACAGGACTCGAAGGGGTCCAACTAGCACAGCGACACCAACCCCAACTGGTTATATGCGATCTCAATTTACCCGACATCAGTGGTTATGGGGTGTTGGAACAGTTGCGATCTCACCCCATAACCACCGCTATTCCCGTGATTATGGTGACGGAGCACAGTACCCCAGAGGTATTCCGCCACAGCATGGAACGAGGGGCCGACGACTATCTGGCTAAACCGATTGATTTGCCAGTTTTTTTACGGGCCGTAGAGGCCCAACTTGCCAAGCGTGAGAACCTGGCCAAGTTTTTTGCCCAAACCTCCCATCCCCCTCACCCGTCTCCGTCATCCATTGGCTCCTACGAGCAACTGACTTCTCCAGCAAATCTCAACGATCTGGAACTTCAGTTGGAACAGCTTAAGCAATCGCCCTGGTCCAGTCTTTGGATTATCCAACTACGCAACTATGGTGACCTGTGTGCTGACTATGGCCATGTTTTGGGCCAACTAGCCCTCCAAGCCATTGGCCAACAACTGCGCCAATGGCGAGATCGAGAGCAAACCCGAGGGCTTGTTTCCTCTTTGTGTCTCACCCTGGCCTATGTGGGCAGGGATCGGTTTGTTGCGTTTGTCAGGGCTTCCGAACAGCTAGCCCCGGCTGACGGTGAAGCTGCCTGTGAAAAAGCCATGGCCAATTTACAAACAGAATTGCAACAACCGATGGTGATTAACAATCACCAACTGATGCCCGATATTCACATTGAGGCCATGGAACCGGACCTGGCTCAGCTTCAAGTCTTAGACAGTCCCCTGACAGGGGATACCCCAGATGGTCCATCCCTATCCTTGGCCGAACGGCTGCGACGGGCCATCCAGCGAGATGAGTTACAGCTATATTTTCAGCCCCAGGTTGATTTAAGCAGCGGTCAAATTATTGGTGCAGAAGCACTGGTGCGTTGGTGTATGCCCGGGGAACCCCAAGTATTGCCAATTCAGTTTATTCCGGTGGCGGAAGAGAACGGGCTGATGTTGCCATTGGGGGAGTGGATCGTGGAATCGGCCCTACGGCAGCTGGCCCATTGGCGAAAAAAACAACTCTCTGCCATTAGCATGGCGATTAATCTGTCGTCCTATCAGCTCCGCAGCCCCCACTTTATACATCAATTGATGGCCATGATAAAAGCCACTAGCATCAGCCCGGTGATGATCGATTTAGAATTGCCCGAACGGTTGCTTCTAGAGGATTTAAGCCAAGCTAAATTATTGTTGGCAGAGTTGCAAAATCAGGGATTTAGCATCGCCATTGATGACTTTAGCTCCAGTTCCCTCAGTCACTTGCAGTATTTGCCCGTGAACATTCTCAAGTTAGACAAGTGTTTTGTGCGCGATCTCCATCAAAACAGGAGTAATCAGGTCATTGTCAAAGCCATTATGGATATAGCACGGGGCTTAAATATCTCCACCATTGCCAACGGGGTGGAAACCGCTAGGGAGTTATCAGTGCTGAAACAACTTAAGTGTCACAGTATGCAGGGATATCTCTTTAGCCCAGCACTCACGGCCCAGGATTTTGAAACACTTTTATTGAAATCAGCTAAAAGTTCCCCTAACCAGGGCGCTGCCATGTCCCCTTCCACGCCTTTAGCTCTGGGCTTTGCCCCCCGTTAAAGTGCAAGGTCAAAATCTAGATAGATAAACACATCTTGGGGGGCGCTATCATCAATATCCACAAGGGGAACACCGACATCTAAACGTAAATCTAAGCCCTCCACAGGGCGATAGGTAAAGCCTACGCCAGTGCCGAGAAGAAACCGATCGTCGTTGACGGTGGTGCCAGATTTACTGTTCCAAACAGCTGCCATGTCTAGAAACGGGCTGAGTAACATAATCGGTGCCCCAGACTCATCCCGCTGCACCGTAATGCGATCTTCAACCGACAGCCGCACCCCGTTATCCCCAAAACGGGCGTTTTGGCCGTAACCCCGCACCGATTGACGGCCGCCAGCGACAAACTGCTCCGACCCCAGTAGGGTGTCGGTGGCAAACTGGGCATCCCCCTGAAGAATTAGCAAATGGTCTGGGTTAAGAATTTGAGCCCGCTGTACCTGGCCAAGCCAGCTGACAAACTGGCTGTCTGGTAAGGGAGATGAGACATTGGTGGAGTCTAACCAGTCCACCCCCAGGTTGAATTGGGAACGCAATGCCCAGGCTCCTTGGACGTCTCGCCGTAGATAGTCTTGGCTAAATTGGAACACGCTGGCGCTATTGCTGGTGAAGTCCTGTCCCAATAGTCGGGTGTCTCCGTCTCGATGGCGGAAGCCCAGGGATAGGGCAAACTCTTCCCGTGGGGTGCGCACCAGGGGTTGACGATAGGTCAGTTCATAGACCTGGGCATCCCCTTCAATATTAAGATCGGCCAGGTTTCGAGGGGAGATAATATCAAACTCGCTGGGCAAAAATCGGGCTGAGATTGTGCCATTCATGGCGTTGATGGGGGCGCTATAGCTTAGTTCATAAAGATTTGACCCCCCAGTTGTTGCGCGATAGGCGGCGGCCCGAATTTGGTCTCCAATCCCAAAAGGATTGCGATAGGTAATGTTAGCCCCCGTACGAACTACCCCAACACTTACGGGGGAGTCGGTATCTAGGGTGAGGTGAGCTTCCACTGGATCGGCTTCTGCGATCCTGACCACCAGGATACTTTGCCCCAGACCCGTGCCGGCTCGCAGGCTGGCTTCAATATTGTCAATGAGTGGATCGGCCCGCAGTAACCGCAGCTGATCCTCTAGGTCAAACTGGTTGAGAGGTTTTTTAGAGCCAAGGGCAATTCGCGATCGCACATAGTTAGCCAGTCGGTCCGTATCCTCTATGCGGATCTCCTCCAGACTGCCTTCTATAACTTGTAGCTGCACAACACCGTCCGTAATGGGTTGGTTTGGCAACACAGCCCGAGAGGTAATATATCCCTCATTTAAATAAAGCTGGGTAATGGAGTCTGCTGCTTGCCTGAGCTGATCAATCCCTAAGGATTGGCCCACAAAGGGAGCCAGTATGGCATCAAAATCTGACGCATCAAATACGCTACTGCCGGACACATCAAACCTTTGCACCTCCACCGTGGGACCTGATTCTGGAGGCAGATCCGTAGATTCTGGCAGTGGTTCCGGTGTGGTGGGTAGTACCGGTTCCGGTGTGGGTTCCGGTTCCGGTAAGGGTTCTGGCAAGCTAT
>CALHGI010000658.1 GCA_938029995.1 uncultured cyanobacterium
GGGTCCTGGCATAGCTGGGCGGCATAGCAAGGACGGCCCTGAAGGGTGCCGAGATATTGCGATCGCACCACCTCCACCCCCAAGTCCGCCAACTCGCCAACCCAGGGCACCCCCAGGTCCGTGGTCATGCCCCCCTGCGCCCCCTCAGTCACCAACATGCGAGAGCCACAAAACCCAAACCACCACCCCGGCCCATCCGGTGCCGTCGCCGGATCCACCCCTGGCACAAATTCTGAAGACACCGCAAATGGATTCATATCACGAACTATCAAGTTACTCATGCCGCCTAGCGAGACCAAACTGCCTGCGCTATCTTACGCTAACGCCCAGCGGTTCCCACGCCCCTTTCCACCCCTGCTGACAGCCCCACTGCCAGCCCCGCCCTATCCATGAAAATCTTCCCCCAAATACAGTCAGGTCAGGCCCTCGTTATCGGTGGCAACCGGGGCATTGGCCTAGGCTTTGTCCAGCACCTCCTCAACCATGAACAGTTTGACCAAATATTCGCCACCTATCGCACCGAAAGTTCATCCACCGAGCTATTACACCTAGCCCAGCAACACCCCAAACGGCTCCACTGCATCACCATGGACCTGACGGACGAAGCCCAAATCGCCCATGGGTTGTCCCAACTCCAAGCCGTCACCCCCCAACTGCACTTGGTCATCAACTGCGTGGGCTTCCTCCATGGGGGAGCCATCACCCCTGAAAAAGCGCTACGACAACTCAACCCAGAACACCTGATACGCTACTTCCAAGTCAACAGCATTAGTGCAGCATTACTGGCCAAACATCTGCAACCCCTGCTCAACCACAAGCAGCCCAATATTTTCGCCACCATCTCTGCCAAAATCGGCAGCATAGAAGACAATCACCTGGGCGGCTGGTATGGCTATCGCGCCTCCAAAGCGGCGCTCAACATGTTCCTCAAAACCGCTGCCATCGAATACAGCCGCCGTAGTCCCCACACGGCCATTGTCATGCTCCATCCCGGCACCACAGCCACACGATTATCAAAACCCTTTCAACGGAACGTACCCGAAAGAAAACTCTTCCCCGTCGAAAAAACAGTCGGTTTATTGATGGATGTTTTAAGCCACATCACCCTAGACGATAACGGCTCCTTCTTCTCTTGGGACGGCAGCCCTTTGCCCTGGTAAAGACCAGTTGTGCCCCCAAAGACTAACCAGCCCCTAACCCCATGCCCCATTTACCAGAAAAGTATTTTCCTTAGCCAAGTTTGTAATTTTAAGCTCAGGTTTTTGAAGTTTTGCAAGAGACAATGGCGTTTTATTAATACGTGCCTGCTTCGGCCCGACTCCCCGATAGACTACTGTCAGTCTTCGGAGTTTAGGACCCTCTGAAGTTCAATACCGAACCGGTTCATTTAAAAGCGCCTATAACTAAGATCACTCCAGATTACAGCGGGTCTGCTGGCTGGAGTGATCTTAGTACTTTTATTTTCTTCGTTTTTTCTTAACCTTTTTGCTAAGGTTTTCTTGGTGAAAGCCTAGTAATCTAACCAAGTTGGTTAATGCTAGGAAGGGAAAGAATCCTTGGATGGAAACTTCTGATTTAACGGTTTCTCCCAGGTCTCAACCACCAATATTGCGACTATTACGTCAGCCCCTAGGCATCACTCTGCTCGGAGCAAGTTTGTTAGTTGCCTTTGGCAGTGGGTTGTTATATGGTTCTGCATCAGCCGATACAAAGGTAACGCCCCAGTTGGCCTTTGGCCAAACCTTTGAACGTGGCATTGGTCAAGCCATGGCCAGTTTCCCTCCCCCTGATATTGCCAGTATTGTTTTTAATTTACAGTCTGGGTCCTCCGAACCGGAGGCTTGGGACGATGGTTCATGGGATGACGAGGCATGGGAGGCCGATGCAAATGGTGACCCCAAAAGTGAGTTCTCTGAGTCCGATTACTATTGCTTTCCAGCCCCCCCAACAGACAATTCAGCCACGGCCCTAGGACAAAATCTCTCCACCTGGAGCACGAAGGTTAACCAAAGTAGTCAAAGTAGAGTATCCCAATGGGTTGCCAACATAACAGCCCAGCTAGAAGCAGCCGATTGGCCCCAGGTCCATGAGCGAGCCCAGATGGCACGGGTCCCCGTTGTGATGTATCACGACGTCCTAGCCGAGAAACAAGTGTTCTTTGACATTACCCCTGAACGCTTAAATGAAGATTTTCGAGCGATTCAAGCCCAGGGACTCACGCCCATTAGCCTTGACCAACTGGTGAACCACCTGAGAACCGGGGTGACACTGCCCGATAAGCCTGTTGTCTTGACCTTTGATGATGGCTACGTCGGTCACTATGACTACGTTTACAAGCTTGCCAAGTATTACAACTATCCCGTTGCTTTATCGATTTTTACCGACAAGGTGGATGGCAACATTATTGGCCGTTCAACTGTTACCTGGGACCACGTAGAAGAGATGGCCCAAGACCCTCTTGTGACCATTGTCTCCCACAGTGTGACTCACCCGCGAGATTTAACAGAACTCTCCGATAGGGATTTGCGCCATGAACTGGAAACATCGAAAGAACGGTTGGAAAATAGATTGGGCATTCCCATCGACTATTTTACCTATCCAGAGGGGAACCACGACGAGCGTGTGGTAGAAGCCACCGAAGCCGCTGGCTATAAGGCTGGCTTGATTATGAATGATTTCTCCGGTCAGTTTGCCGGAGACTCCAAGGACCTGCTCACCATTGAGCGGTTTGGAGAATCCCGCTTCGCTGAGGTCATTGAATCGGCCTGGGGAGGTCCGCCACTGCCGGGAGTCAAGCCAGCCCTAACCTTTGAAGCTCCCGTGCAAAAATTATCCATGGAGATCGATGAGATTCCCCTCACCCTAATCAGCGGCGGCCAACCCCAAACTATTCACGCAGATACCCGCTACCCCCTGACCGAAATTGTTGCCGACTCCGGAGCCATCGCTGCCGTAGATGGTACGTTCTTCTCCCTGGAATATCTCGACTCCAACACAATGATCGGGCCAGTGCTGAGTCACAATACAGGAGAGTTTATCCCTGGCAGCGAAGGAGACATTTATAAACTCCGGGATCGTCCCTTAGTTTTGCTCAGTCCTCAAGAGGTAAAATTTCTCTCTTTTGATCCGAAAAAACATAATACATTAGCTGGCATCCAGGCAGAATTGCCCAACGTAACCGATGCTTTTGTGGGAGCAGGTTGGTTAGTGCGAGAGCAAGAGTCTCAGTCTGCCTCCACATTTAAAAACTTATTTGCCTATGAAGAACATCGATTCAGGGCATTTTGGGGGATTAACCTCCAGGGCCAGCCTGTCGTGGGGGCCACCCATGCCCAAATCGATTCGGTGGGCTTAGGCGATATATTACGGAAAGCCGGATT
>CALHGI010000659.1 GCA_938029995.1 uncultured cyanobacterium
CTCGATTGATTCCGATGCAGAGGCTGCCACGGGTCAGACGCCCATTATCACCCTGGCTGAAGGCGAGAGCAATCTGACGGTGGATGCGGGATTAGTGGATATGCCGCCGCCGCTGCCGCGAGGTTACCTAGGGGGGGCTATCTTTCCTGACCGGGATGATGACGGCTATCGAGATTCTGGAGAGTTCTTCCAGCGGTCTGAAGGCATTAGCGTGACAGTCACCTTAACGGAAGCAGGTCCCGATGGCACCTTTGGAACGGCGGATGACAGCACTGAAACCCAGGTAACGAATTCCTTTAATAGTTTTGCTTTTAACTCCTTAGAGGCAGGGAATTACACCCTGACTTTCTCTGATTTGCCCACCGGATATCGATTCAGTCCTGCCAATGTTGGTAACGATGAGACCCGTGATTCGGATGCGGATCCAGCCACAGGAACAACGGAAGTCATCACCCTAAATGAGGCTGAGTCTATTTCAAATATTGGCGTTGGCCTGCATCAGTTTTTCATGCCGGGGCCAGGTGGCGAAAACATTCTTGAGGGGACTCCCAATAATGATGACCTAATAGGGACCAATGGCGATGACCGTTTAATTGGCTTTGTGGGCATTGATATGCTGACGGGCAATGGCGGCAACGACGTGTTTGTTCTCGGTGATGAAAACGGCAGCTTCTATGACCAGAAGGAGTTCCAAGACTTTGCGAAGATAACGGACTTCACCTTGGGTGAAGATACGATTCTATTAACTGGGACCCTGGCAGAGCATAGTTTTCTGGTGGATAGCGGCAATACCTGGATCTTTAAGGATGGGGACTTTGTCGCGAATGTCTTTAACACCGGTGGTCAAGACATTACCAGTGGCCTTGAGTTTTTAGGGGATGATACCCCACCGCCACCACCGCCACCGCCACCGTCGGGGGGCACAGGAGAAATCGGCAACTTTGTGTTCTCTGATGAAGACGAAGATGGTCGCCAGGATGCGGGTGAAGACTTTGGCGTTGAAGGAGTGACGGTAACCTTAACAGGGGCCGGAGCTGACGGGGTGCTGGGGACCGGTGATGACACCACAGCGACACAGGTAACGGATGGCAATGGCGAGTATCTATTTACAAGCCTGGCTACCGGTGATTATGAGGTGACGTTTTCAAACCTGCCAGATGGGTTAGGGTTTAGTCCTGCCAATGGTTACGAAGATTCTATTGATTCCGATGCAGACCCTGCCACAGGCACAACTCCCGTGATTACCCTAGCCGACGGCGAGAGCAATCTAACGGTAGATGCGGGATTAGTGGATTTGCCCTCACCACCACCACCGCCGCCGCCGCCGACCGGGGAGAACGTTATCGAAGGAAGTTCCAATAATGATGACCTAATAGGGACCGATGGCGATGACCGTTTAATTGGCTTTGTGGGCATTGATATGCTGACGGGCAATGGCGGCAACGACGTGTTTGTTCTCGGTGATGAAAACGGCAGCTTCTATGATCAGAAGGAGTTCCAGGACTTTGCAAAGATAACGGACTTCACCTTGGGTGAAGATACGATTCTGCTGACGGGAGGGCTGGCGGACCATAGCTTCTTAGTGGAGAACGGCGACACGTGGATCTTCAAAAATGGGGACTTTGTTGCGAATGTATTCAATACCGGTGGACAAGATATCACCAGTGGTCTTGAGTTCATTGGTTAATGTCTGGTTGCTGTAAACTAACGATGGCCAAAGGCCTAACGATATGAATAGGTTAAGTTTATGCCTTAGGGTATGGACGGTAAGTGAGGTTGGTCGTATTAACAACGGCCAACCTCACTTTTTTGATTCATGCAGTCTTTAATGGATGTACGCTGGTTCTTCCGCTAATTGTATCCACCATCAATACGCCCTCTGACTCACGATTCATTTGCATGAGCAACTTCCCTCGATTGCTCCAGGCTGCTGACTGGCCAACACTGATAAAGTTGTCGCAGGGGCCTACGGCATCAGACATAATCACATACATGTTGTGTTTACGAGCGATGGTAGGGTAGTGCAACATGGCTTTAGCCATGCCACCTGCTGGTTTAGCGACGCTAGCAAGATAGACATCTGCTCCCAGATGGGCGGCGTTTTCAGCATGGTTGGGCTGTAGTGATTCATAACAGATCGCTGGGGCTAGCTTGTGGGCCGCTGTTTCCAATATCAACTGTCTATCTCCAGGCACGAAGAAAGGTAGTTCATCATTATGGAGTTGTCGTTTGGCATAGCTACGACAAGGTGTCATCGGGGTGAACCAAACCATACCAATCTGTACATTAGATGCTAGAGAAATGGGTAAACCTATCCCGATGATAATGTTGTGCGCATTGCTGCACTGCTGGAAAATATCAAGGCGGCCATCAGTTTTATCGGTGACCAACGACTGTGCGAGTGTTGGCTCATAACCTATGAGTGATAACTCTGGGAAGAAAACCAAGTCAGCATCTTGGTCAACAGCAACTTGAATAAAGTTTAAATGCCAAGCGACATTTGACAGGATATCCCCTGGGATAGGTTGAAGTTGAACAGCACCAATTTTCATAGTGGGTTTCTTTTTCCAACAGTGCTGCCTAGGCTAGCTAACAACCCCATGCGTTAAATCATGGCAAATAACGTTAGGTTGTTATATGCATTTTCGTAATTCACCATCTGGCTTGGCCAGATGTAAATCATATCCGTTTTCATCCAGTGCGTTGAATATTTCAAGCCATGGACCACCCAAGTCGATGACTAATCGAGTCCAGATTGCCATGGCATGAGACTCAAGGGGCAAGGGGCTACGACCCAGGGACACACTGTGAATTTTATGGCCGATGGCGGCATGAAGTTGGGTAATACCGTTTGACTTCCACCGTGTCGCTACGTTTTCGATAGAGAACGGAAGTGACGTATCATTTGACAGCCATAGGTCGTCGAACCGTGACCATGAAACTGATACCAGGCTATGGTCAGTGCAGTAAATGCGCAGCGGCAGATCGGGCCAATCATCCCACGTGCCATCGTCATAAAGAATCTCCGCAGTTTCGAAGCGTTGAATGGTCTTACCAATGAGCGGAGCCCAGGCTTCACGAATTGCGTTGATCTTGTTTTCAATCATGGTTGGAGCCCATAACACAAACGGCCAGTACCTAAAACTGAAGTAGCTAGAGCTTTGCCCCCTTAAATATGAGCGTGATCAAATACGGCATTGTCTGTGCCAATGGCGTGAATACTCATGTGATCAGAGTAAACATCAAACAGGGTAAAACCCAGATTCGAGCTGGCATAGGCTGTCCATGGAGAACTTCCCACCGAGCGCAGCTTTGCCCCATTCCCAGACGTGATATAGGTGGTGCCATCCAGGGGCTGGGTTCTTTCATAATGGTGGTCATGGCCGTTGAGATACAGCTGCACACCATGGTCTTTAAAGATGGGTTGGAGGTCCTTAATTAGCCCAGGGTCTGAACCATGACGCCCCGAAGAATATATGGTGTGATGGGCAAAAACAACCTTCCAGGTGGCGGTGGATTCGCTTAGTTCTTCTCTCAGCCACTGTAGTTGGCTAAGCCAATCTGTTTTTTGCCTTAGATACGTCTGGTTGGTATCTAAGGCAAAAAACTGCACCGGTCCCTGGGTAAAGGTGTAGTACCTAGCGGGCATGTTGTAACCAGGGTAAGCGACTTGGTCGTTACCTTGGTGGGTGCGAAAGTCATGGTTACCTAAGGCGGCACGAAACTCCACCTGATTAGCTAGGAGCGGTGCATAGGGGCGCTCAAAGGCTCGACTAATTTTGCCGATTTCACCGTTGTTATAAATATTGTCCCCCAGCATCAAGACCAAGGGAAATGCTGCTGATTGCCAATGGGTTTCCATGGCTTGGGCAACGGCATACTGGCCCGCTTGTCCCGTGCCCACGTCGCCAATGACCACAAACCGTAGGAGCACATCGGTCGGATTGGAGACATAGGTGAGCTGGGCCGTGGACGTTAGCTCTGGAGGAGATTTACGGGATACAAAGTGAGCTATTCCTAATGCCGTGGCTGCACTACTTAACCCCGCAAACACAAATAGTCGTCGTTTCAAGATGGGCGCCCCCGCGAAAGTCGACATTAGTCTAACGGTGATACTTTAACCTACCGGGAAACGGTCTATCCTTTTAGGGAATTAATGGACATTAGTTTTGACTAACACGAGGTCCTAAAGAGTCGCCATGAATAACCATGAAAAGATAAACTACGTTGAGCTGCCAGCGAAAGATATCCCGGCAACCAAGGCCTTCTTTACCCAGGTTTTTGGTTGGTCCTTTGAGGATTTTGGCCCTGACTATACGGCCTTTGAAAATCAAGGTTTAGATGGTGGATTCTTTAGATCTGACCTCCTCTCGTCCCCTAAAACCGGGGGAGCGCTGATTGTTTTCTACAGTCATGATTTAGAAGCCACCCAGGCAAAAATTGTGGCGGCGGGCGGTACGATTGTCGAACCGGTATTTCCGTTTCCTGGAGGGCGTCGATTTCACTTTACTGAGCCCAGTGGGAATGAGTTTGCCGTATGGTCAGATCTTATGCATAACCCATAGGTCCTCACCCTTGTTACGGGTGGTTTAGATTTGCGTCATCAAGATGATGTTTAGAAGAAAGTTCCCGCCATGAGACCGGACTGTAGCCAATACATCGCCTGGGCTAGCATCATTTTTCTGGCAGGCTGTGGTGCGGAGTTTTCCCCTGCGAATCCAGACAACTTTATCCACCATGATTTTTCCGTTGGGCAGCTCCAGTTTTCTGCCCGGTTTCCCCCAGAGTTGCAACCGATACCATCGGAGGTGACAGGGGATGGGGTGGTATTTGCTAACCATGACGGTCGCGATCGCACCATAAATCACCTGGCGCTTTCATCATCAGTCCATGGCCCCAAGGCTGACGAGTTAGAAGACGAGTTAGAAATGGTGCCCTTAGAAAGTGGCGCTATTTTGGCATATGGTGTTTTCGTCCCTAGGGATGCCGGCTCGGGCGGACCTGAGCAGGTATTGAGGGGGAAGCTAACCTTTGGCCCCGATCACATCAGCGTCCAGTGTCACGCCCAAGCAGAATGGCACCCTGAGCCCCAGTGGTGTATACCGTTTCTGCACCATATAACCAAGGTAGACCAGCCTAAAATGGCGACCCCCGACCTAATTGAGGCCACCTTGGCGGGTCGGGGGCATGAGGTGAACCAACTACTTCAACAGGGCACCGATCCTAACTTGGTCTACAACACCAATACGGCGCTCACCTACGCCGCCCGCGATGGCTTTACAGAGATTGCCCGGGTACTGATTGACCATGGAGCCGATGTCAACTGGATTGATGGCGAGGGGGTGACCCCTCTAATTTTGGCATCCTTCAAAAACCATCTTGAGCTGGTGCAATTACTCTTGAGCCATGGCGCTGATACAACGGTCAAAGACCAATGGGACCGCACAGCCTTAGACTACGCCCTACGCCGGGGTGAGGCCGATCCCATTGTGCAGTTGTTGCAAGAATAGCTTTGCAAAAGAGAAATAACAATGATCCATATGGCCTGCAAGAATTTTTCCCACCGGGCTGCCATCCCCGGAGACATGCACAAACCTATATTTTGTTTTCTTACAGTCCGGTAACCATTACGGTTACCCCAGGGAAAATTGGGCCATAATTCAAAACGCCTATTAATGGAGCTAACGCAGGTGAGCCCTGAAAACGCAGACCCCATCGAGCATCAGAACGTCCCCCAGGCCCATCGGGGGCTTCATGACTTTTTGTATAGCTCAGCCGACGAACATTCCGTAGACCCAACGGCGGCCCCTGCCACAGCCCAAACAGTGGATACCCCCATTGCTGTTTCAGACTGGTGTGCGCAACCGCAGAATGCAAAGGTGGCGGGTGTCTATGCGGTGCTCAATAGCGCTCAGCAAACCCAGTTTGTGAGCTATTCCCGTAATGTGGCCCTGTCGTTGCGCAGCCATGTGACCCAAAAGGGCGAAGATGTTTGTGCCCTAGTGACGGTGGAGCCCTTCAAGTTTCCCAGACGGGATGCCATGGAACAGCTGCGGGATGAATGGATTGCGGCCCTACCGAGCCCACCACCGGGCAATGTGGATGGCACCTGGGCCAAAACCATTAAAGATGCAGCGACCCAAGTTATGTCGGAAACAGAGCGAGAAGCCTACGAAGAGAAAAAGCTAAAACTCCGGCGAGCGATGGCCGATGGCACACTGCAAGCAGAAGCGAAGGCCCAGGCAAATCAGCGCCAAGACTTAGCGGCGGCGATGAATGAAGATAACTGGAGTGCTGTAATTCGAGAGCAAACCCAAGAAACCCAGTCCTGATCGTTCAATATGGCCTTATTGCATGAATAGTTCGACGCGATAGGATCATTGGGACATTGCCTTTAACCTGCAATGCTGACTCAATACATCATCGTTGCCGTTGCTGATTTAGGGGATGAACCGATCTGGAAATGACGCGATACATCCGAATTTCGCAGATCAAATCATACCGAGGATCAGCAGCGCCTCATCGTTTTATCTAGGGAACATCGATGGTAGTCACAGTGGGTTCAAGCTCCTAGTTCATCCCATGGGTTGCCCTAGTTCACATCACCCCATGGGATAAACGCATTCAGCGGTTCGCTGCGTACGTGGTTGTTACAACTAAAGACATTCAGCGATCATGTATGGCCTATGGGCGCCAAAGTTTGGTACCCATAGGCCTGGCCTCTCACATAGGCTTTTAGGCCTCTTTCAGCGCCCCCGCCTCACCATAAGTATCCTTCATCTTTCTAAGAAATCGAGATAGTACATTCCAATAGGATTTTCCAGAAAAAATTCCGGACAACAGTTCTATTTGATATCGCCACATCCAAACTATCACCGTTTATAAATCCCTAAGGAGCCTTAAATCCCCTATTGCCCAAGGTCTTAAGCCCTTGCCCCTAAAACCTCAGGCCAATCATCTCCAGGCGATGGCGACATCCCATAATTGATCTCGCCTCCCCCTTTCCTCAACAACTTGGGGAATTCACTGAAACGACTTACGACAACATTCGGGCAATATATGTAGGCATTGAAATAGGCATCAAATCAATGATGTCTACAGTCGTCTACCTACATCACTCAAGCTTCAACCATTAACCAACGTTCTGATTTTTGTTTGAAAAGACTATCTCAATTATTCCGGCGCGTCCTGCACGTTAAGCTCATTTAAGATCAACATCCAGCTGAAAAATCCCAGGTCCTAAGGGGAAATCCTCATCAACGTCCTCGAAAATTTTGGGCCCATAGGTTCGATGTCTTCAGCAATATTTAAGTGGCAGTTTTTAACTGTTCATTGATTAACATTCACTCCCCTTTGTCATCACCTTTTGATGTAAGGGCATGACCATAAAATAGATGTGCCTAGACATATCTATTCATATTGTTTTACTCATCAGCAGGACATCAGCCCCTTTAGATAGGGTCTTCTCAGCCATTAACTAAACGTCTGACTCTCCTGAAGCAAAAAACTCGGTTGTGTATATCCATGGCTGCCATGGGTATACCATCCCATGCTCTTGTTCAACCCTAAATTTGCGATTTTAACCGTAAATAATGATGCCTATACCCAT
>CALHGI010000660.1 GCA_938029995.1 uncultured cyanobacterium
ATGCGGATGTGTTTCCGGTGGGTAGTGCGGGGATTCCACCGACGCTGCTGATGCAAGATATGCAGCATTTTTTACCGCCGTACCTGCAGGAATACTATCAGCAGCACTGCCGGGCCGAGGATGATCAGCTAATTCAGCTGGGGATTACGTTCCAGCGGTCGATGTATAACGTGACGTCGGCGGTGATCCAAGCGTTGCGGGCGGCCCTGTACTATCCGTTAGATGATCCTAACCCGGAGCATTTAATGGCCAACCGTCGCTTTTTTGAAGCGCAGATGGACCGGCTGGTGCGACCGGAAGCGCGTCTGCGCGATATCCAGACGTCGGATTACCGGTAGTGTGCCGAACCGACCAGCCCTATAAAAGCCAGGGGCAAACCCTGGAATTCTTTGCTCCTCAATTTTCCTAACCATGCCTACCATTGTCGATATTGCGGTCAGTACCCCTGGTTTTGAAACTTTGGTTGCGGCGGTGCAGGCCGCTGGCTTAGTTGAAACCTTGCAGGGGGATGGCCCTTTTACGGTGTTTGCCCCCAACGATGCGGCGTTTGCGAAGCTGCCCCCCAACACGGTGAATAATCTGGTGCAGAATCCACCGCAGCTAGGGCGTATTCTTTGCTATCACGTTGTTTCGGGGCGGTGGGATACGGCTCAGTTGAACGGGACCGATCAGCTGACTTCCGTGGAAGGATCGCCGCTTCCCATCCGCAGCCATAGTCCGTTGGAAATTAAAAATGCCACTGTGATTGCGGCGGATATTGAGGCGAGTAATGGCATTATCCATGTGATTGATACGGTGATGTTGATGGGGTAGGCCCAACGAGGTGGCTGTTGGGTGCTTAATCGTTGGGTTAAGCTGGGCCTCCACCGCGCTATGCTTGACTTTTCGTGTCAAGATGTAGAGCGTGTGGATTACTTCGTCTCCGACATCGGCGCAAAAGCCGACTAAAATCGCGCTAGGTAACTTTGATGGTGTGCACCTTGGCCACCAGCGCGTCATTGAACCTGTCTTGATCCATAAAGGCGGGCTGCCCTCATTGATTTTGGCTGAGGATATGTGTCTGCAGTCGGCGGCTGCTTCTGGCTATAGCCATTTGCCGGGGGCGACGCCATCGGTGGATCTGGAAAAACAGACGTCCTTGGACTTGGCTGAATGGGCCTCGGTGGTTACATTTTTTCCCCATCCAAAGGAATTTTTCTCGGGTCGAGCCCGTCCGTTGCTGACGCCCCTGGAGGAGAAAAGTCATCAGCTGGCCTGTTTGGGGGTAAATCAGCTGGTGCTTTTGCCGTTTAATGCAGAGCTGGCGAACTTGGATGCGATCGCATTTGTTGAGCGTGTTTTGATCCATGATTTGCAGGCCACCCACATTAGCGTGGGCAGTGATTTTCACTTTGGTAAAGGTCGGGGTGGCAATGCAGAATTACTCAAGGATGTGGCCTCCCTCCACAATATTCCAGTCACCATCGTTCCCCTACAAAACGATACCGAGGGACGGATCAGCAGTTCCCGCATTCGGCAAACCCTGACCGATGGCGACCTGGCAAAAGCAAACCAGCTTTTAGGACGGCCCTACACCCTGACTGGGATCGTCGTCTTGGGCCAACAGCTGGGGCGCACCATTGGTTTTCCCACCGCCAACCTAAAGTTACCCAGGGATAAGTTTATTCCCCGACAAGGGGTTTATAGCGTCAAGGTGTTTGGTATTTTGCCCAACCCAAAACCCGTCCTGGGGATCATGAACATTGGCCATCGCCCCACCGTTGACGGTCAAGGCTTAACGGTGGAGGTGCACCTGTTTGATTGGCAGGGAAATCTCTATGGAAAAACTCTCACCGTTAGTTTAGAGAGTTTCATTCGGTCAGAACAGAAATTTGACTCCTTAGGGGATTTAAAAGAACAGATTGCCCAGGACTGTGACATTGCTAGGGCCACCTTGACTCCCTCAGGGGCTACTGAGCCATAACACCAGGGGTAAGGTACCTAGGCTCAGCAGGGTGGATAGGACGATGGTTCTGGCCACACGCACGGTGTCGCCCCCCAGTTCCGTTACCCAGATCAACGAATTTACGGCCACCGGCATGGCTGCCTGTAAAACAACCACCTGACGGTCAATGCCACTTAGGCCGACTAAGCTAGCAATGTTAAACGCGAGCACCGGTGACACCACCAGTCGCAGCCCTGCCCCCATGAGTTCATGGCGACCAAAGACAAAGGGGGTTTCTGATAGTTGAATGCCCAACATGAGGAGAGCGACGGGAATGGCTCCGTCGCTTAGGAGGGTGACCGCCCGTTCTAGGGGTAGGGGCATCAGGGTGCCGGTGCCCTGGAGAAAAATGCCTGCGATCGCAGCCCATAATACAGGTAGCCCCAGGGTATACCGCAGTCCCTTCAGCACCCCTTCCCCCTTCAGCACAATGGGAAAGACGCTGGCCGTCATCAGGCTAGACCCCACTAGGTAGACAATGGCCCTTTCTAGGCCGGCCTCCCCTAGGGAAAACAGCACAAAGGGCAGCCCCATGTTGCCAACATTGGCAAAAATTGTTGTGGCGATTAGACTCTTTTTTTCATCTGGCGAAAACTGGAGACATCGGCCTAGGGTAAGGGCGAGTAAATAGAGTAGGCCCGTGTGGAGCAGGAAGGCGGTGAGAATTGAGATCGCATTCCCCAAGGCTAATGTGGTTTGGGCCAAGCTGGAGAGCACCAATGCAGGCACCAACGCATAAATACTCAGTCGGGCGAGAGTTTGGCGTTCTACGGTGAACTCTCGCCCGACCCAAACACCCACCAACGCCACCAGCCCAATGGGTAAGATAGCGGAAATTAAAATCCCCATAGTTTTCTAAACATCGTCCGGATGTGTAACCCCTAACTATCCTAGGCGCTGCTGATCCTCGGTATGATTTGATCTGCGAAATTCGGATGTATCGCGTCATTTCCAGATCGGTTCATCCCCTAAATCAGCAACGGCCTATCCTAACGTTTTAGCTTAGTCAGCATTGCCATTCCCCCCACTGTCCACTGCCTGGAAAATTTAGGCCAAAGACCCACCACCCAATGGATTTGAGGGTTGAGGGTTCGATAGACCCTAATCCCATCGCCCGCTTGCTCTCCCCCGGTGCAATCCTATTTAAATGTGTTCCCTTCCACTGCGCACGTCACCATTGCGCACGTCACCATTTCCCAACAACACGGAAGCAAATCCAAAATAGAGTTGTTGCATAACTAACAACCAACATCTACGTGAAACCAAGGCAAAGGGTCTTCATAAGAAAGTTTTGCAAAGTTAAGATAAAGCTCCGTTTCCACCGAAAAGAGCGGCTAATATGGACTCGGTTTTCCCACTTCAATGCATCTACCAACGACTCAGCACTGCCAATATAAAGTTTCTGCTGGGCCATAGCCCAGCCATCGTTAAGGTCAACTAAAAACAAGTTGTTTCCTCAACTAAAACACTACGGTTAAGTCAAGTTAACTAGAGTAACAGAAATATTAAGTAGGTTTATTAGGAGAATGGACCGATGGATAGGCGTGTTTTTCTAAGAAACTCGCTACTAGGCTTTGCTGCGGGCTTCTGGGGCACAGATAGCCTGCAGCATAGAGCTGTAGCAGCGGGAAATGGAATTATTCCACCTAATCAGAGGCCTCGCGTCCTGATTATTTCCGATATTAAAGCAGGTTCGGGCGATCCGGATGATCGACAGTCATTGGCCCATTTAGTGATGTACGCCAATGAAGTAGACATATGCGGGATTTGGCCCGATGACATGAATAGCGGCGTTATCGCATCACAAATTGTTCTAGATCGTTATAACGATGACTATAACAATTCGGCCTACAAGTTTAAGGTATTAGACTATCCCACCCCCGCATACCTGCGCACCAAGTTATTTACTAGCCATAATCAAGCCATTTCCACCATCCAATCAGAGGCCCGTCGTAACGATCCCCGGCCGATCTATGTGTTGGTGTGGGGTGGAACCCACCGTGTACCCCAGTTCCTAGCCCAGCTAACCGCTGCGGAGCGGAGGAAAATACGTCTCATTTCCATTGGGACCTATCTCCTAGACAATGCCTTAGCCAATGGAGACGGTCGCCGGTATAACTGGAATGCCTGGGGAGAGGCCCGCATGAATATCTGGCAGAGATTTCCAGATGTGTGGTGGCTGGAAATGGACTGGACATGGATGGGCATGGCCTTTAATGAAGACTTTCGCAGGGCCAACGAACCGGTTGTTCTCAATGATCAACTCGCCCAGTATGCTGGCAGACTAGGGGCCCACATCAAAGAGGTCTTTCCTCGATATTTCCGCGCATTAGACACCAATTCCCTCCTCTATTTACTCGATCCTGCCAATAACTTAGATGATCCCACCAAAGGCTCCTGGGCGGGAAAATACCACAGGCCCTTTGCCAACAGACCTAATTACTACATTGGCATTGATGGAGGGCATACCTGGAACTATGCCAATCCTGCCAGCACTTGGAATAATGCCACAAAGGTATTCATTGCCCGTATCCGTACCAGCATATCCCAGCGTAATGCATGGCACCGAGCCTTCACTCAAAAATTCATGCAGCTCTATGGTCACCAGCCTTTAGAGACAGCTCCAACAGTGAGTGTGGGATCAGATGTCACCCTCAGTACGTCAGCCAATGCGGTGACTCTCAGTGGTTCTGGCTTTAACACCGGGTGTAGTATTGCCTCCTATCTTTGGACCCAGGTGCGGGGACCCTCCACCGCTACTTTGAATGGGGCCAGAACAGCCAACTTAAATGCCACTAACTTGGTGCCAGGGACCTACACCTTTCGGCTTACCGTGACGGATGTTTGTGGCGCCCGCGCAACAGATGACGTGAACGTTACCGTTGCCTCAGCCCAGGGACCTACCGCCAATGCTGGCTCTAATCAAACGGTGACCGACACGGATGGGGATGGATTTGAGCGAGTGGTGCTTGACGGCACCGCCTCCCGCAATGGCAATGGCAACATTGTCTCCTATGTTTGGCAGGAAGGCGGTACAACCCTAGCCACCACAAACATGGGCTCTATCTCGGTCAAGCTGGCGGTGGGTGTGCATCAAATTACCTTGGTTGTTAAAGATAACAAGGGTGCTACCGCCACCGATAGCCTCACCATCACCGTTAATGCGGGGGCTTCCACGCCGGAACCGGAGCCAGAGCCAGAACCTGCCCCAGAACCTGCCCCAGGTGGCGCCAGCCTGTATCGTGCCATTAATTTGAATGGAGGCGCTGTCTCCATTGATGGGGTGTCCTTTGAAGGTAAAAATGCATCCAACTATTCCACTGTTGGACGCACCCATGTTACGAGTACGGTCCCCAGCCCCTCCGTGGGTAATGACAGAAGGGCTATGCTACAGAGCTTTATTTGGGGTCGGCCCGTGAGTGTCGCCCTAAAGAGTGTCCCGAATGGCGACTATCGGGTTTACCTATGGGTATTCGAAGACAACAACACGGTCACCTTCTCCGTCAAAGTGAACGGCAGTTCTGTCCTCACCAATCGTCGTTCTGGCGGTGCTGGCACTTGGCAGCGGCTAGACCTAGGGACGGCTACGGTGACTAATGGGCAATTAGTTGTGCAAGGGGATCTGTCCAGGGACGCCCTCAACATATCTGCCATTGAGGTATGGAGTACCAGTGGTACCCCCAGTGCCCCACAAAATCAGTCGCCAGTGGCGAATGCGGGGCCGAATCAAACCGTTACTAGCACGAATGGTGGCGCGACGAGGGTGGTGCTAAATGGGACCGGCTCTGCCGATAGAGACGGTAGGCTCGTATCCTATGCCTGGAAAGAAGGGAGTAGAACCCTGGCTACCACAGCCTCTGCTTCAGTTGATTTGGCCGTCGGTGTACACACCATTACCTTGACTGTGACCGATGATAAGGGAGCTACCTCTAGGGATAGTGTCACCATCACAGTCAATCAGCCGCCTGCCCAGGAACCGACCCCTCCCAATGAGGAACCGACCCCTCCCAGTGAGGAACCTGACCCCCCTAATGAGACCCCTGTGCCGGCCGCTGGCACCCTCTATCGTGCCATTAACCTCAACGGTGGAGCCGTCTCGGTGGATGGGATTTCCTTTGAGGGTAAAAATGCGCCCAACTACTCTACTGTTGGACGCACCCATGTGTCCCGTACCATTCCCAATCCCAGGGTGAATAGTAATAAGCAAACGTTGCTACAAAGCTTTATTTGGGATAGGCGAGTCAGCTGTAGCATGAATAGCATTCCTAACGGGAACTACCGTGTCTATCTATGGATCTTTGAAGACAACAATCCGGTCACGTTCTCGGTGAATGTAAATGGTAGATCGGCTATTAATAATGCTCGATCTGGGGCCGCGGGCACTTGGCAACGCCTTGACCTAGGGGCGACAACTATCAGCAATGGCCAATTGGTCGTGCAGGGTAACTTGTCCGGGGATGCGCTCAATATGTGCGCCCTTGAAGTCTGGAGGGCCTAAATTAATCTGGGCCCGGGTAAAACTCTATAGGCTTACCCTGGGCCCAGGCAATCCAGTCATAAAAGACTGGGCGTTTTGGGGGATCTTCCCTGGATACGGATTGAGGATCTTTAAATCCGGCGTTGCTGTTCCTCGGTATGATTTCGACTGCACCATGCCGTTCTAGAGTGCGTCTGATCGATCGGTTCATCCCCGAAATCAACAACGGCGTAAATCCTCTGTCTTCGTTGGGATTTGATGGATGTCCGGTGGCCTTACCCTTCATCTGCGCATATTCTCTTTTCTGGAGTAATCAGGACCTTATCCACTCGATTTCCATCCATGTCCATCACTTCTACGGTGAAGCCTTTCCATTCAAAGCTTGCGGTGGCTTGGGGAATACGGCCCAATTGGTGAATTACCAATCCTCCCAGGGTGTAATAACTAACAGTTTTATCTAAAAACTCTTCTAGCCCCAGGCAGCGATAAACATCCTCTATATGCATCATTCCATCCAATAGCCAGGAGCCGTCGTCTCGCTGACGGGGCCTATCCGTGGGTTCATTCAGGGCTGGGGCATCCCCGACAAGGGCTTCGAGAATATCCCAGAGGGTCACTAAGCCTTGAATTGTGCCATATTCATCGACGACAAGGGCTGTGTGTACCCGTGAACGTTTGAACTGTTCCAGCAGGGGCAGCGAACTGGATAGTTCTGGAATCACCAGGGGCTGTTCTAGGCCGATAGTCAGGTCCAGGGCCTGCTGATCTAGGGCGCGGTGCAGGAGAGAGTTAACGCTGATTAAACCCAGGTTATTGTCTAAGCTGCCCTGACATACGGGAAGACGGCGATAGCGGCTAGCAATAATTTTCTGTCGGTTGGCTTCTACCCTATCTTCTAAATTGAGCCAGGTAATTTCTGGGCGGGGGGTCATGATGGCGGTGACCTGACGATCTCCGAGGCGGATGACCCGCTCCATAATTTCTCGCTCTGCCACTTCTAGGGTGCCTGCTTCGGTTCCCTGCTGAATAAATGCTCGGATTTCTGCTTCTGTGACGCTGGGGCCATCGTCAGCTTGAATATTCAGGAGTTTTACCACTAAGTTGGTGGAAAAACTAAGCAGGGCAACGATGGGGGCTGCCAGCTTTGACAGTATTGCCATGGGGCGGGCGATGACCTTGGCAATGGCTTCAGGCATGGTTAGGGCCAGTTGCTTGGGTACTAGCTCGCCCACAATCAAAGATAGGTAAGTAATGATGCCCACCACCAGGGGAAATGCCAGGGCATTGGCATAGGCGGCCAAACCAGGAATCTGGCTCAGGAAGCTGGCCACAGGCGCTGATAGGGCCGAACCGCCAAAGGCCCCACTGACGATGCTGATTAAGGTAATGCCCACCTGCACCGTGGAGAAAAAGTTATCGGGGCGTTTGGCTAGTTTGAGGGCCGCCTGGGCGTTGCGATCGCCCCTGAGGGCCGCTTGTTCTAAACGCACCTTACGAGCCGACACAATGGCCAACTCAGACATGGCAAAGACACCGTTGGCAATAATCAATGCCAAAATAATGAGGATGTTGGTGAGCATAGACCCAAGGGAGCAGCAGAATCCTTATCCTACTATCTAGTCTGTTTTCATACTTGTGTGCCCAGGGTTATTTTGTTGGCGCATGATTCATCCGACCGGGGGCTATGGGCTTGGGGCGAATATGCATAGCGCTGCGTTTTGAAGGTTTCCGGGGGCCATACCTTGGATGTCGGCTCTCTGGTTGAGTATTCTTACCAGGAAAAGTCCCGTAAAATTTCGGAGTGATGGTTTTTCCTTAGGTGGGCACACTGATTGCATCAATTTTTTGGGTTATTGTCCCGTTGCATATGGGCGCTGTTTCCACAGTAGGAGAATATGTTTCATGCTATCCAAAGTTTGGGTGGCGGTGGCTTCCGTTGCAGCTATTTATCTTTTTTCTCTACCCGCATTGCCCCAGCAGGCGACAACGGTTACGAACACAGCTAATGGGAATTTTGGTGATCCGTTTACTCCAGATGGCCCGCTGACGGATACGGAATCAAATGAAGTACCTCTGTCGGCGATACTGGGTGAGGCTGTTTTAGAGCTGATTAAAACAGGCGATCGGGCAGCGGCTGAGCCAGGCGACACGGTGATCTATCGCCTGTTGGCGAGGAATTCAGGCACGGTGGCCATCAATACCATTGTCTTGAATGATCAGTTGCCTTTGGGAATGCAACTGTTGCCGGGGTCGGTGGAAGGGGCTTTGGTGGTGGGCAACACGAGTACCCCCGTGGCCATTACCTCGGTGGGCCAATCGGGGGCAACGGCTACGTTTCAATATGACGGGGTGCTGGGGCCATCCCAAGATTTGGTGGTGGCCTATGGGGTGCAGCTCACGCCCGATGCCCTGCGGGGAACCGGGCGTAATTTGGCCTCTGCCCAGGGTAGTACGCCAACCCAAACCATCCGCAGTGGCACCGCTAGCCATGTGATGAGAATTCGCGAGGGGATTTTGTCGGACTGTGGCACTTTGCTGGGTCGGGTGTTTGTGGATAAAAACTTTGATGGAGAACAACAGCCGGGGGAACCGGGGGTGCCCAATGCCGTTGTCTTTTTGGATGATGGTAATCGGATTACAACGGATGTGGATGGGGCGTTTTCGGTTGTTTGTCTATTGCCCGGTGCCCGCACGGGCACCTTGGATCTAACTAGTTTGCCTGGCTATAGTCTCGCCCCCAATCTCTACCGCATTCAAGATAATAGCCAGTCTCGGCTGGTGCAAATGGCCCCCGGCAGTCTGGAACGGATGAATTTTGGAGTTACGCCCACCTACGGTGCGGGGCAAAACTGATGGTGAAGGTCTGGAATATGGGCTATGGGGCCATGGGTTGTCGGCCATGGTGTTGGGCCATGCTGTTGCCCTTAGCCATCGTCTTTTCAGCTCCCGCCCATGGGATACCTGATGATACGCGGCTAGAAGAGGGGGATGCCACCACCCTGGCTGAGCAGATTCCCAGGGGCTTGCCGGAGGCTATTCCTGTCCATGGGGCGGCTGCTTCTGAGGTGACGTTAGCGGTCTTTCCCACCGCTGATCCAAGGGTCTTGGCCGATGGGCGATCCTTGGTTTCTATTTCGGGGCGGGTGGTGGCTAGTGAGCACCAGCCCCTGGCGCAGGATGTGTTGGTTACCCTGACCACTGAAGCGGGCAAGTTTGTGGGGGCAGATTATGATTTAGACCAGCCTGGATTCCAAGTACTGGCTCGGTTGGGAGAGTTTACGGCAGAGCTACAGTCTAGTTTAGATGCGGGGCCGGTGCGGGTGCGGGCGGGGGTGAACCGGCACTTGGGTGGCACCGAGGCCAATGCGGACTGGTTTTATCCGGAGACGGACCTACAGGCCTATACCCAGGTGGAGTTTGTTACGCATTTGCGACCCTCGTTGACGACGGGGTCGGTGAGTGTGCGTTTGGGGGCGGCCGGTGCTGATTACTATGGTAGCTTTCGTGAGTTTTTAGATCCGGATGCGTCGGGGGCTGACTTTGATGTGGATGCGGCGTTGTTTGCTACGGGGCAGGTGGGAGAGTGGTTAGTGACGGGGGCGATGAATAGCGATCGCAACTTGAACGAAACCTGTGGTGGCCGCAATGACATCCTGAGCAACGATCAGCTGTGCGATAACCGCTATAGCGTCTACGGCGACAGTTCCACGGTGGAATCCCTCACCCCGTCTACCGACAGTTTTTACCTACGCTTCCAGCGCGATGCGGGTATTCCCCATGCCGAACCCGACTACGCCATGTGGGGAGACTTTAATACCCAAGAATTTTCTCGGGGCTCCCAGCTCTTTAGTGCCACCACCCAACAACTCCATGGCTTTAAGGCCAACTACAATTGGGATAATTTACAGATTACGGCGTTGTATAGCAATTCTGTGGATGGCTTTGCCCGTGACCCCATGGTGCCCGACGGTACCAGTGGCTATTATTTTCTCTCAAACCGTTTAGTGATCGGCGGCAGTGAGACG
>CALHGI010000661.1 GCA_938029995.1 uncultured cyanobacterium
GGTTTCCAAGAATCGCATGGACCAAAAGCCGCCGAAGGGGGGCAAGCCCAGTAAGCCCAAGGCTCCAAAGATAAAGGATAGGGCCGTTACCGGTCGACGGGACCAGAGACCACCCACCTGGGTCAGGTCCTGTGTCACACAGTTAAGGATGACGGAACCGGTGCTGGCGATGAGGGCTGCGATCGCAACCGCAAAATTCATCAACAGGAAAAACGCAATACCAACCTGAGACGTTCCTACCGCAATAAAAACCAGCCCCATAAAGGCGCTGGTCAAATAGGACAATATCCGCTTCATATCCACCTGGGCGATGGAAATGAGCGCCGCCCCAATGGCCGACACCGTACCAATGGCCACCGCCACAGTCGCCACCACCGGAGACAAGGCAAACACCGGCGTCAGCTTAATCAGTACCCAAGCCCCCACCGGAATCACCACAGAGTTCCGCAAAATCGTCGTCGGCAGCGGACCCTCCATGGCGGAGTCGAGCCACAGATGCAACGGGAACTGGGCACATTTACTAATGGGACCCGCCAACAGAGCCAAACCCACCAGGGTGGCAGCCGACCCGCTAATGGGCTTAGTACTCGCCCACTGGGCCAGCTCTCCATAGTTCCAAGTACCCGCCAACGGATAAAGCGCAATTACCCCCATGAGCAAGAGCAAATCCCCCACCCGCTTGGTCAAAAACGCATCCCGAGCACCGGTCACCACCCGAGGCTGATTGAACCAGAAACCCACAATCAAATAGGTTCCCAGGGTCAACACCTCTAGCATCATGTAGCTAAAGAACAACGAGTCGCACAGCAACAGCGCCGACATCCCAGCCTCAAATATGGCTAGCAGGGCATAGAGACGCGCCCAGCTCCAATCCATTTCCAAGTAGCCCATGGCATAAACCTGAGCCAACAGATTCAGCCCCACCACCATACTCACCGCCGCCAAGTTCAAGGAAGACAGCACAAATGGCAATGAAATGGAGAGATCAGCCACCTGCATCCAGGTAAACGACCAGCCCACAGCCTGTTGTCCCCAGACAGCCTGCAAACACAGCAGGGTATGAACCAGGGCAATCACCGTTGTCAGCAGATTCAAATATGCAGCAGGCCGCGGCCCGGTGCGACGGAGGGCCATCCACGGCACCGTCAACAAGACACCCAGCAGCGGATATAGCGGGATGAGCCATCCCGATTGCAAATAAATCTCAGACATGGAGTACTTTCACAACGCAACAGTAGGAACGGGGCGGGAAACGGGACAGCCAGGCTATGGACTTCCAGCAACAGCAACCGAGGGCATTTTATAGCTTGCCGTACATAAATTAGAGCGTACGGAAGGGGCGAAACCCTTAGATGTCAGCAGCGATACCCACTGAATACAGTCAGCGGATAGCAGCCCTAACTGCGACCAGGCCCCAAAGCAAATGAATTGATCCCAAAAAATCATTTACTAAAGTCTATCCAAACTTGAAAACGATTTACTAAACTCTATTTACCTAAGTGTAAACAGCTACCTTCCAAAAAGCCAGCACCTGAGGAGATCATTTTTAATGGAATTGTTTAGCCTGGTTTATCAAAGCCTATGGATGGGTTAAGCATATTTCCTCAATCCCTTCTATATCAAGCGGTAGGGCCAGCTCGGGACCCCGCTGACAGCGGATCTGAAAAGGACAGTGACCACAGCGATCGAGCACGGTGGTTTGGGGAAACTCGTCTCCCTGGCGGAGGTCCGATAGCCAGTCGGTCAGACGGGTCAGATCAGCCCTGGTTTGATCATGCTGTTGCAAACCATAGGCAAACCGATAGTCACTGGGGGGCAGGTCTTCCCCCCGCTGATCCCGATGGCGCACAAACCAATAGGCCATGGTGAGCTGCCCAGGACTTAGGTGATAGGTCTCCGCCAATACATATAAATAGAGGCGCGTTTGCCAATCATGGGCCAGCGTCCGCTGGGGCGGTGGTTTCAAATAGGTCTTCCAATCCACAATGAGACCGGAATCTGGGGTCAACACCACCAGGTCATAGATCACCGTAAACAGGTAGCCATTAAACGCCAGGGTGCGCTGGTGCTCATTTTGGCGCAACTGTTCCCCAGCACTAGGCTCAAATAGGTGGGGAGCCCGCTGCCGCAGCGCCCCTAGCTTATCGGCCATGTCACTATTGGCCGGGGCCATCACATCAATGGGAATCCCCAGGGCCTGCTGCTGCATCAGCAGGTGAAACTGACTGCCCCATCGGGCGGCCTCCTGTCCCTCCGGCTTGGCAGGCACCGCTAGCGACTGGTTAAAAATGTATTGAAATCGGCGGGGACAGCTTTCTAGGAGGGTGAGGTGGGCCTGGGATAGGGGAATGACCGGCAGGGACATGGGCAGGGGAAAGGGTGACGGGCAAAGAGTTGGGCTTTAAACCTTGCGCAGCACAAAGGTGCTGCCTTGGTTACCGCGGCCAATGCGCATGGTGTCGTCTAGGTAGGTAATCTCTAGCCAGCCGGGGGCACGGTTGGAAGTAATCGTAAAGTCAATGCCTTTGAGGGGGTTGAACCGGTTGGTTTGCTGCATGGCGGCAATAAACTGGCTGGGGTTTTGGTAACCCAGGGTGGATTGCAACCCAAAAATAGCCCGATCAAATCGAACATTGACTCGCTTGTCTGAATCTGGGGCCGCTTCAAATGTGGCGGTCACGGAAACTAAGCCACCCAGCACCGATTTGACTTCTGCCAGGTTATAAATCCGCTGCTGGGCCATGTCCACACACTGGTAGATATTGCCCAAGGCCAGTAGGGGCACTCGATCAATACCCAGCAGCTCGGAACTGGTGGTATAGAGGAGCTGCCAATTGCCGTTGAGTTGGTCCGTTGCCGTTAGGGGACTGGGGGTGGGGTTACACCCCTCAAGGCGGGCAACCTGGGTAAGGATATCTTGCTGTTGTTCAGGGGATGCCAGTAACCCACGGTTGGTGGGTGCGATCGCATTTAAAAGGTCAGTTTTTTGAATCATGGGGTGGGGAATAAACGTT
>CALHGI010000662.1 GCA_938029995.1 uncultured cyanobacterium
GCTGATCCTTGGGCACCCATTGGTTGGGGTAGCTTAGGCGCACCTGATACGGATATTCTGCTGCGCACCCATGCCTTGACGGGAAATGATGAATATCTGGATGCAAGCCTGCTGGCAAGTCAGTTTTCGGCCGGGGCCAATCCAGACAATATGGTGTATACCACTGGAATTGGCCATCGCAATCCGAATGTACCTGAATTGGCCGATGCCCGCGCCCTAGGCGAAGTTCCAACGGGCATAACGGTTTACGGTCCCCTAGATTTGCAAAATTCGAATGGGTATGGAGAAGATTGGCGCTGGTCCGTCGATTTGTTTGCGGATGCTAACGGTCCTAGCCCATGGGAGTTTCCCACGGCAGAAGCCTATTTTGATTCCTACTACTACGTCCCCGTAACTGAGTTTACGCTCAGTCAGTCGATTGGCCCGACTGCCTATACTTGGGGATACCTGGCAGCCGAAGATGGGGTTGATGGGGTAACCGCAACGGTACAAGGGAACGCGGATAATAATCGATTGACAGCCACTGGTGAAAATTCAGTGATTATCGGTACACAGCCCCTGGATATGACCCCAGGTCAAGACGAGATTGATGTTCTCATTGGCGGTAACGGTGGCGATCGGTTTGTCCTGGGCAATGTTGGTCGGGCCTTTTATGATGACGGCAATGTCACACTGCCTGGATTAGAGGACTATGCCCTGATCAAAGGGTTTAATGCGACCCAGGGAGATCGGATTCAGCTCCATGGCACGGCTAACGAATACTCCTTAGGGGCTACGCCTGATGGATTACCCTCGGGGACGGGTATTTTCTATCAGACTGCAGGGGCTCCCGAGCTAATTGCAGTGGTGGAGAATACGACAGCTAATGGGCTAGAAGGGGCCTTGGCCTTTGTTTAACGTTTAACACTCTCAATAAAAAAGCCCTGAGGATGTATCCTCAGGGCTTTTTTATTGGTTTGCGGTGCCTTGGGATGGCTTTAGTTGAGCAATGCTGATGAATTGCCTTGCAATCGATCGATATATCCCCTAAATCAGCAACGGCTTTTGTTTTTATTAGCTGGCCCACCCCTCTCTCCCAGAACCCCGTTCAGAGAGAGAGGGGTGGGGTATAGACACGTTTTCTGGGGACAGAAATTGGGTTCCATGGGGGGTGTGGAGCCTTGTTCTTCTCGGAGGGGGAGGGGCTAATGCGATGCCGCGCTATGGATACACGGCAATATAGTGAACATAGTTGTTACAACTAAAGGCATTTAGATATCGCATGGGGTCTACCCTATGGGCACCAAGCTATATTACAGGGCTAAAAAAGGGTACAACCCCAAAAGATGAGCCGCAATGGTTGCTGACAATCTATCTTAGGGGATTCAACGGTTGCCATAGTATTCTCTCCAGGATAACCGTATATTTTTTATTCGAAAAATATACGGTTATTGACAACAACCTAGAACAGGAAGAAAACCATTTTTAAAAGAATTTGCTTGGATTTACTGTGCCAGATTTTTGAAGTTTTATTTCCCAAGTACCCTCTGGCGAATGGAAAATCTTACGTCCTCTTTTTACGACGGTTTTTGGTCGTTTAAGGCCCTTAAAACTTGATTTCTTTAGGTGCTAAAAAACCAGGCTAGTGACACTTTTGAGGTTGGCACGTGGCCCTGGGGGTAATCAATCGGCTTTATCTGAACTTGATAGAACGTTGATGAAACGTAATGAAGGATATGTAATACTGAACACGTGTTTCACCTGTAGTGTTGTTGTTCAACCCAATAAACACATTTGCCTATCCCTTATGTCTTTTTGTTTTAGACTTTTTTGATGGCAATATTGACTGATTGTTCTCAGAACGGCTGAACAAGAAGAAAGTGTTAATGCAGCACTAATGAGGGTTTTGACAATCTTAAGCTCGCTACTTATTCTCAGGCGTCTTAGATATTTTGTCTGGGGCTCTTAAAAAAATGTTTGTCATTTTAAGTTCTGTTTCTGTGGATTAGATGTCTGACTTCCTTAAGGCTAAGGCCTGTGGAGTCGATATCTGCATCTATCTAAGCAATTATACCAAAGCTATATGGGCATAGGTATTGTTGTTAATACGATGTATTGATTTCGAAGATATATTCCAACCATCTTTAGGTTAATGGACTTGCTGACAATGGAAGTCCTGATGGATCACTCTGTCTGTCTTGTCTTTTGTGTTGGCTTTTTGATGTAAATATCTCTTTTTGGTCAATCTAAGTATGGCAATCGTCAATGGGGTCATTGTTGTGACTCGTTAATGGCGTGGGTGCGATCGCATCTCGTTTCGTAACACTGCATACCTACCTATCCCGCATTTTATAAGGTTTTTCGACCTAACATCCCGCTGCAAAGGCAGCAACATTTTTACGGCCTCTACCCAGGCTTTCAACTACCTTTGTCTTGTTTTTTACAGGCTGATACATTTTTGGCTTTTTGTATCAGCGCCGACCGATTTTGGCACCAATCTAATTCTGTTCTATTTATCATCCGGAGAGATTTTTGATGGATACTTCCATGCACAATGGCAACATGCACCAGGTTCACGCGGACGAGCCCGGTAAGCAGGCAGAACATGCTGCTGCCCATAACTTAATCACAACACACAATGCCACCCACACCGCCATCAAAAATGGGTCTTGGTTTGCTGCCAGCACCTGGAAAGGGGGAAAAATCCCTGGTGCCAATGCGAAGGTAGTCATTCCCAAAGGGATTCATGTTGACTACGACAGCGTGAGTAATACCCGTTTGTTTGGTTTGCGAGTCGATGGCCACCTAGACTTTGCCACCGATGCCAATACCAAAATGGTGATCGACACGTTTTTGGTCTCTTCTGATGGTTTTCTCACCATCGGTACTGAAGACAATCCGGTACAGGGAAATGTCAAAACTGAGATTCTCATTGCTGCTAATGGCGCCATCAATCGTAACTGGGATCCGGAACAGCTCAGTCGCGGTATTGTTTCCCACGGTACCGTTAGCATCCATGGACAGGCTAAAACATCCCATTTGAAAGTGTCGGTGGATCCGTCGGCTGGGGATAAGACTCTGACCTTGGCGGATGTGCCCGTGAATTGGCAGGTGGGCGATCGCATTGTTCTTACTGGTACCCAATATCAGGTCAACGGGACCCAGGACGAGCAGCGCACCATTACGGGTATCCAAGGCAACCGCATTACCCTAGATAAGGCCCTCTCCTATGGTCACAAAACACCCCGCAGTGACCTTAAGGCCTACGTTGCCAACCAAAGCCGCAACATTGTCTTTGCCACCGAGAATGCCAATAAACTGCCCGCTAACCAGCGTGGCCACGTTATGTTTATGCATTCCGACAATGTGGACGTGCGCTATGCCGAGTTCAACGAACTAGGCCGTACCGATAAGTCTAAGCTGCTAGACGACTTTAAGCTTACCAGCGGCTACCCCCCAAAGCGGATTCTTAACGGTGGTGAACCGATTACTGGCGCGCGCAATAACATTCGCGGTCGTTATGCCCTGCACCTGCACCGTACTGGTGTAAACGGCGATGACAAGCCCGCTGTTCTCGTGGGTAATAGTGTAGTCGGCTCCCCAGGTTGGGGAATCGTGCAGCACGATAGCTATGCTGTGCTGGAAAATAATGTTGCCTACGATGTTTTCGGGGCCGGGTTTGTGGGAGAATCTGGTAACGAAATTGGCGCATGGCGCAACAATATTTCCATCAAAAGCGAAGGCCGTTCTGGCAATGAAAAGGGCGGTGCCCATAACCATGATTTAGGGTTTGGGGGTCATGGTTTTTGGGCCCAGGGTCGCTTGGTGGAAATCGAAGGTAATGTAGCAGCAGGTAATACGGGCTCGGGTATTTTCTACTTCCACCGAGGTGTGGATGAAATTAAGCCCCTAACTGAGAACCTGGCGCTGCCTGCTTGGGCTAAAGGTCAAGACAGTTTGATCACTAGCGATCCCCCGATTATGGGTTTCAAAGATAATGAAGTCTTTGCCTCCGGTGATGGTCTGTTTGTGATTAAAAATTCCCAGGTGCAGCACCACGATGGCCGTACTGTATTGGATGGCTTTAAGGCGTGGGAAGTAGTTCAGGGCACACGGCTGGAATATACCGCCCACTATACTCTGCGAGATTTTGATGTGGTGGGTACTAAAACCTCATTACATAAGAATGCGGAACATAACGGCATTCACCTATTCCACAATGTGGAAGATGTCGTGTTCGACGGTCTGCGTTCCGAGGGCTTTGACAAAGGTGTGAAACTCAATAAAGAAACCCGAGTGGTGAAGTCTCTTAATGATTGGGGTTATGTCTTTGTTGATGCCAATGTGAAGAACAATAATCAAGATTGGCAGAACCTGAATCGCAATGTGGATAAGTTTGTTAACCGCAGCGATATTAAGACCGGTCAGCTACGCTTTGAGCTGAATAGTGGCCAAAGTGATTTTGTTGCCAAGTCCAGTGAGAATAGTGCGCTGATTGCGGCTCAAGTGGTAGGGACTAAAGTCGACTCCTTGGGTAAGACAGCATTGCCCTTTGGCAATGAGAATCTGGGCTATCCTGTGTACCAGCTACGGAGTCTGGTGAATGACAAGGGCTATTACACCCTGCCCAATGGTCAGCATGCGGTGGTGATTGATGAGTATATTAGCGATCGCATCACCGGCGACACCCGCAAATATAGCTTTGTCGTCACCCTAGAAAACAAAAGTTGGACTAAAAATGCCCGCAATCTAGGAACGCTCAATCCTAGTCAGCTAAAGCAGGATAACCAGATTATTCCCTTTGAGTCCCTCTCTGGCGATTACCCACAGTTTGCCAAAAAGAATATTCAGACCGAAACACCGCGTCCTGTTAATCCCACTCCTCCTGTGACGCACCCCCCCGTTGATCAGGGTGGCCACGGCGACGATAACCACGGCGATCACGGCGGCCACGGGCCAGAGGCTCCCATGAATGACTTGCCCCCACTGCCCGACACCACGCCAACTCCTGATGACAAACCCGCGGCCCCCGTTCCTCCCCTTGAGGTTCCCACCTCATCTGGCGATGGCACCATTCGTGTAGAGGCCGAACTCTATAACATCGATGACTTTAAGGATATCAATGCGGCTAACCGCGGTGGAGCAGGCGATGACGTGCGCCGTTCCCTCGCAGTGGATGTGGCCGGGAATGGTGCAGGCGGTGGCTTGAATGTGGGCTGGATTAGTCAGGGTGAATATCTTACCTACGACATCAACGTTGCCGAAGCGGGTGAATATCGCGTGAGTGCGAATATCGCGTCTCCACTTCAGGGGAACCATGGTCTGAAAGTATCTCTGGATGGCCAATCGACCAAGACCTACTTTGGCAACACAGGCGGTTGGCAGAAGTGGCAGTCAGCAGATGGCGATGGTGTGCTGGATCTTTCTGCAGGTACCCACACCCTGCGGGTAGATATGTTAAGTGGCGGCTTTAATCTGGACTACGTGGAGCTAGAGCAAGTGAGTGCTGCTCCTGCTGCTCCAGTGGTTACGCCAGCGCCAGCGCCAGCGCCTGCTCCGGCACCTGCGCCTGCGCCTGCTCCGGCACCTGCGCCTGCGCCCACTCCGGCCAACCCTAGTGAGGATACGCTGGCGGGTGATACGTCTGTCGGTAAGACGATTAGCCGAGATTTACTGACTGGTAGTAATGGTAATGATCGGGTGCGGGGGACCAATGCGGCTGAACGCTTTGACCTAGGAACTTCCTCTAGCTATGACATTGCGTTTGGCCAAGGTGGTGATGATGTGTTTGTGTTGAACCAGGGACGCGGACATTTGATCATCCGTGACTTTGAGGATGGTGGCGATAAGCTGG
>CALHGI010000663.1 GCA_938029995.1 uncultured cyanobacterium
GACACAGCCGAGGACGACAGCCACAGACCAAAAGGGGACACCCTAAAGGAAGAAGGCCCCCTCCAGGAAGGCAACACTCCCCAAGGGAACGAAACTCTCCCACAAGACGACGGCCTTAAGGCCCCAGACTCATCCCTGCCCCCGCCCAACAATATCGCCCCAGCCCCTATGCAGTCCGCCGCAGATGCATCCAAGACAGCGGGCAACATCGACACGACACCCAAGAGCCAGACACCAATCCATAAAGCATCTAAGGTCGATGCTTCATCTGCCATAGAAAACCCCAGTCCAGAACAAACCGTCAGCCCCTAGAAGGCACTAACTCACCATCAACAATTTCTCCAACCGCTCCACCACATACTGAGTGGTTTGCCCCAAAAAATCCCAATCTAAACTCTCCACCGTATCGCTACTGCGATGGTAGTTAGGGTTACGAAAATTAGCTGTATCACTCACCATCACAGCCCCCACCCCCTTTAACCAAAAGGGCACATGGTCGCTACGAAACAAATCTGGCATCAACGACAATGCCCCGACGGGCACCGTTAAGGTCACCGCCTGCAACGACTCTACTGTAGGCGGAGTCAGCTCATCCTCAGTCGAAAAAACCGCCAACAGCTCCGGATGTTCTGCATCACCAATCACCCCAATAAAATCCCCCTGCTGAGGCAAGCCTGGTTGTTCTAACCCCGCTGGATAGCTCTGACAGCCAGGTTCATAACAGGCATACCCCAACATTTCTAAAATTACCGCACTGTCTAACCCCTCTAAGTTGGCAGCATCCTCCACAAACGCATGACTCCCCCGCAGTCCAGCCCCTTCTGGCTGCAGTTCTTCCTGATCAAAAAACACCACCTGAAGAGTTTTATCCGTGGGGTAACGGGCAAAGAGTCGGGCCACTTCAAGGGCCGCAGCAACGGCGCTCGCATTGTCATCGGCCCCAGGCGAACCCGCCACCGAGTCATAATGGGCACCCACCAAGATTTTATGACCAGGCTCCTGAGTACCCACACGAATCACACTCAGGTTAGTACCCGCACTATCGCCAGCACCAAAGGGTTGGACCATGGGTTCATAGCCATAGTCTCGCAATTGCTCAATCAGATAGGCACGGGTGCCAGCCAGGGCCAGATCGGCATAGCGTTCGGTGGCAAGCTTCGTTACATGGGTCCTCAACCGTCCCCCATCCACCCCAAGGGCATTCAACTGTGCGTCAGAAGACACCTCGTAAAACACCACCATGCCAATCATCAAGCCCAACATCCCTAGGGCTAGTCCCAATCGACGCAGCCAAGACCTCAATTGATTACCCATGGCTCAAATATCACGTGCAGTTGATGTTTGCATATCTCCGAGATCGGCAAGATCTCCGCTGTAGATCGTCATAACCAGAAAATCGGCGTCACCAGATCGGCATCATCCAAACCAGCTATTACCCCATTCTATGAAAACGTCACCTAACCTCCAGGCTCCCCAGCGCCATATTGTCTTACTAGCAGCAGGCTATGGCAGCTTATTTTTACTGATCCTATGGGCCGCCTACACCAATAATTTACCCTTAGATTTACTAGGTCATATTCCCTACTACGACAAAATTGGCCACGTGGTGCTCTATGCCGCCGCTAGCTACCTAGGGCATCGCGTTTTAAATCGACGGCACTTCAAAGGTCTGCGGTGGTTGCCGACGTTTCCGGTTTTATTTGGCCTTGTAATGACGGCTGAAGAAATAGTCCAAGGGATTTCACCTTACCGAACCCTGGATGCGCTGGATCTAGTCTGTAGCTTGGGCGGTGTGGCACTAGGCTATGTTTGGGCCCAAGGGAGTTCCAAGTCGGTTACTTAGGCCAATACTGGCCCTGCACCAGTGGTGCGTTGCGTGGTGCGTTGCAACGCACCCTACGACCGGGTTGATCTCCGACAGTTATCGCAATGCCCACATTGCATCCCTTGAGCTTCCGCTTCACAGCCAAACTGCACCAAAAGTTGTTGCCAACGACACCGTCGACCAAAGAGAAAATGCTTCATGTCCTTCACATTATCAACAGTCTCACGGGTGTGCGTCGATGGTCTCGCCTGCAATCGATAATGGAACGGATCGTCCCAAATCAACTGACCCTGACTATGCAACAGCGCCAATGCCGTTGCCGCTTTCCCATCTCGCCGCAACACCTGATCAATATGGCCAGCTGCCGATAACGACTGCACCAGCCGTTTCGACTCCCGCTGCAGCTTTCGCTCACTATCCGCAAAAAACTGCCAGCGCCGTTTATCTTCTGCATCCAGCCACCCCGTCGGCTCACTCACCAGGGTGAGCGCATCCGCCGGTTGCCCATCTCGCCCCCCACGGCCAATCTCCTGCACATACTCGCTCAACGTGCTGGGCGCATGGAAATGGCACACCCACCGCACCCGAGGATGGTTGATTCCCATGCCAAAGGCGCTCGTACACACCACAAACTGACAGCGCTCCCCTAACCATTCGGCCTCAATGCGTCGCCGGGATTCACTGCCTAACCCAGCATGGTAAGCCTCTACCGTAAAGCCCTTCGGACGTAACCATTGGGTCAAATCTTCCGCCGTGCGTCGAGTGCGCACATAGATCAGCCCAGCTTGGTTAGGATGTGCTGTAACGAATTTGAGTAAAGCCTGACGCCGACCACGGGGAGTCCAAATCATGGTTACCGCCAGGTTCAGGTTGGCGCGGTAGGGGCTTAACTTAACCTCTGCAGGACACTGTAACCGCAACACCTCAGATAGGGTTTGTTGGGCGACAGGGTTAGCCGTTGCCGTAAAGGCAGCAATTGGCAGCTTAGTACCCGTAGGTTTATGTTTCAACAGGGCAGGCCTCACCGCCCCAAGTCGCCGATAGGTGGGACGAAATGTGTTGCCCCATTGCACTAAACAATGGGCTTCATCCAAAATCAGACCGTTAATGATCACCTGGGGCTGACAGAGGATCTCCCACACCTTTTTACTTAAAAGAGTTTCTGGCGACAGATACAGTAATCGCAGTCGATTTTGTTGGACCCGTTGCAATATCCGTTTTCTCTCATAGTTAGTCAAAGCACTATGAATTCTCTCAGCGGCTAGCTGTCGTTGCTTCAGCTCTTGTACCTGATCTTCCATAAGAGCCACCAAAGGAGAGATCACTAGGGTCACCCCCGTTTGCAACAACGCTGGCAACTGAAAACAGACAGACTTACCACCCCCCGTCGGCATCACAATGAGAGCATCCCGCTTAGCCAATAACATACGAATAACGTCGCCTTGGGGCGGACGAAAGCTATCGTACCCCCAGATCTCTTTAAAGCGATTTTCTACCTGCTGCCATGGTGTTGCAGTAACCATCGATGCCCCCTATCAACCACGTTTAGGGTGCCCTAACCCATGGAGGCTCTGATACTTAGCCGTATCAGAGCCTCCATGCATTGATTCAATTTGATGACCTGTAGCTACTCCAGCCACGAATAAGGCTAATTAAAACAAGCCATCGATGTTGTAGCCCAGCCCAACCATAAAATTGAGGGTGATATCGTCAGCTAAGGTAACGTTACCTTGACCATTTAAGGTCAGTCGCTCACTAAAGGGAACATCTACCCCTGCACTGACAAGGGGCGCAATGTCAT
>CALHGI010000664.1 GCA_938029995.1 uncultured cyanobacterium
GACCTTTTTGTAAGATTCGGCTATAGGCAACAACAAAATTACCCTGGCCAATAATTTTAAACACCTGGTCGTAGGTACCGATGGCTTCGTCTAGGGTGGCGACATCCGATGAGCCATGGAAGACGAATGCGTCACGGTTGAGATAGGTATCTAGCTGTTCTTTTTGGCCTAAAACCATCCCATTACACAGGGCATTACGGATGATTTCTTTGTTGTCATCGGTTGCTTCGAGGTTTTGAATATCGGTTGGGCCGCTGATTTGGTCAGGGTCAGCACCCGATTCAAATGCTGATATTACATCCCAGTGTTCAATAATTTTGTCGTTTTGATCGGTATCAAACAGATCGGTGGTGACCCACCTAGCGTCACCATTGTTAATGTCTTGGAACGCTTGTACAAATACATATTGCCCGTCCACAATGGATCTAACAATGCGAATATCCCTAACGGGACAGCGCTCAAGGAATGGTTCAAAAAATTCAACAAAGCCTTCAACACCATTTCTCACCCCTGTGCTGTGTTGGGTATAGCGTCGCCCAGTATATTTTGTCACGGCCTGGCGTGGGTTGCCGTCACGGATGCCTTCCATGTAAAGGTTGGTGGCGTTCTGTAGTTTTTGGCTCATGGGGTTTTTGTTGTAGAAATAGACTGAAAGTAATCTTGCCAGCTTTGGTGGGCTCTACCTGCTGCTGTGGCAAAATCACTGGGATTATTAGCTTCGCCTGCTCGAATACCGGCATAAATGCCTGCAATTACGGTGCCCATAAATTCGCCTAACTCGGCCATTCGCTCCCGTTGATAGTCTTCCACCGTCATGGCACGATAGGTTAGTTGGGTACCGAAGGCTAAGTTTAAATACTCAGCTAGGGCCGCTTGGGTAATGGCTTCACCGTGGAGATTGTAGGTATTACCATGGTGTTTCTCCTCTGACAACATTTTGGCATAGGCGTAGGCAAGCTCTGGGCGAGTGGTGTAGCCGCACTTACCCTCGCCAGCACAGTTGGCAATCTCACCCGCTTGTTTATAGGTTTCGATGTAGTCCACATCGGGCTCAATGTAAATGCCATTGCGGCCAATGACCCATTTTAGGCCACTATTGCGAACATCTTGTTCGGTTTGGCGATTGCTTTGAATAACGGGACTAAAGCTGGTGCCTTCACTAGCGCCCTGCACGCTGGTGTAAACAAGTTTGGTGACGCCGGCTGCTTTAGCCGCTTCTATCACATTGCGATGTTGATCGATGCGTTTATCTGGCGCGTCCATGCCGGACACTAGCAGCACCGTGTCTATGCCCTGGAGCGAGGTTTCTAATTCTTGTTGATGGTTGTAATCCCCCTTACGCACCTCTACGCCCAGATGAACGGCTTTAGCCGGTGTCCGTGCCAATGCAACAACGTTCTCTTGGCCAATGACTAAGCAGGTGGCTTTAACTATTTCACTGCCTAATTGTCCACTGGCTGCTGTGATGGCGATTTTGACCATAGGTTCGTGATTAATATACGAGAGGAGGGGGATTAGAGGATGCCGAGGGCATGGCCCCCGGCTGGCTAGGCTTAGATTAAGCGACGTTTGCGGGTAATGGACCTGGCCGCCATAAAGCCACCCACCAATAGTAGAGGTAGGGTTGCCTGGGGTTCGGGTACGGACTCGGTTGTAAAGTTGACCTTTGCAATGTCACCCAAATTTGTGACGTCAGTACCTGCGCCAAGTTCGACCAACAGACCGCCATTCTCAAATTCGATGGGGACAGGAATACCGACACCGAACAGATCAGCGATGTCCAGGGAAAAACCGGGTTCTAAAACTTCAACATTGGCAAATGCATTTAACTCGTCTGAGCCATCCAGACTGGCTGAGGTAACGGTGCTGGTGTCGAACCCGATATAGTAACGATCAAACCGACCGGCAGGGGAAACTAAACTCGCGACAACGCTGTTGTCCACCAGGGTCATGGTGAGAGAATCATCGCTAATGTCGATATCGTACAGGCTGGCGAAGGCGGGGAACTCCAGATCATCGTCTACTAGCTCAGGGCCTGAAAAATCGAAAACAGTTTCAATCCCACCGGTAATAACAGAGTCTTGGAATGTGTTAACGGCTGTGGCTGAATTGCCTAATACAGCGGCGTGGGCAGTTTCCGTGGGGAGTAAGGCGGTCCCTAGGCTCAAGGAAAGTGCTGCGATCGCAACAGCACTAATCCGGTCGAATTTTAAATCCATCATGGTGTTATCGATTATGGAGAAAGTGAAAATAATGGCTCAACTGAATGCAATCCCCCAAATCTTGATTGCGTCCACCCTCAGCAGTGGAAATCCGACTACGCAACACTTGTAAAAGTGCTGCCCCATGTCCTGTCACGATATGCAGAGGGTCGCAGCCCGCATCAGGCCGAGTTGTCCCCAGGGCGCTGATGTCCAGGAAATGGTCACAATGCCAAAAGTGCAATGAGCATAGGTAATCGCATCCCAACCTCTTGCGATCGCAAAACACCTTAACAATAGCGATAACCAACCTGAGAAAGATAGGGATTATTTTGGGGGATGCTGGTACTTTTTTGGGAATGCCTACCAAAAGGCCATTGACCTAGTCGATTTGGGCTAGGCCAAAGTGTTACCCTTGCCCCAGCAATGATGAAGGCCCCGTGGGCAGCGCCTACCCATTAAACAGATAATTACAACGCAACAATGTCACAACAGCTTACAAAAATCACCGAGCACCAGTGCAATAATGCTCCAGGCAAGTACGATGACTTGAAAGTATTGTTCCTAAACTGCACCCTCAATCGCACGCCGGTGCTATCCCATACCAGGGGCGTTATCGACATTGCCAAGCATATTTTTGAGGCCAATGGAGCCCAAACCAAGGTAATTCGACCGGTAGACTATGAAATCCCGGCGGGGTTGGGCGTGGACATGTCCCAAACCGATGAATGGGATAAGGACGATTGGCCCCAAATCCAAAAAGAGATTGACGCCACCGATATTTTAGTGTTGTGCACTTCTGTTTGGCTGGGGGAGAAAAGCTCAGTCTGCAATCGAGTGCTGGAGCGCATGTATGGCTACACCCACCTTTTCAATGAAAAAGGACAGTACCGTGACTATGGCAAAGTGGGAGCCACATTAATTACGGGCAACGAAGATGGCATTAAGCACTGTGCCATGAACATCTTGTTTTCCCTATCCCATATTGGTTATACTATCCCGCCCCAGGCTGATGCTGGCTGGTTAGGGGAAGTTGGTCCGGGCCCATCCTATTTAGATCCGGGTTCGGGCGGTCCAGAAAATGATTTCACCAACCGCAACACCACGTTTTTAGCTTGGAACTGTATGCATCTCGCTCGCATATTAAAAGATAGCAACGGTATTCCAGCCCATGGCAACCAACCGGATGTCTGGGATGCTGGGTGTAAATCAGACTTCAACAGTCCAGAACATAAGCGATAGACCGGGGATGAAGAACTCACTGGGGTTGGGGGCATTCCACAGTAAACATAATCTAAGGAGAACGTTGCGTGTTTAAGCCCCTTAATCCCAGGATTCCAATTTGGGTCAACATAGTTCAAATAATCCTCACAATCATCATGGTGATGCAAGTATTGATGTACTTCTTCAATCATCCAGCGATTGTGGATTCTGGCATACCTATCG
>CALHGI010000665.1 GCA_938029995.1 uncultured cyanobacterium
GATTATTTGGAATTATCTTTGGCATATAATGTTATTTATTGTGGTGCCAGGGGCTGGGCTGTGTTGAATTGCGATCGCACCGCCAATCATGGCCCCGTCCACATCCAGCTCTTTCACCACCGTTGACGGAAACCACTTCAGTTGACCATCGCCGTCACGGGCCGCATCCTCCAGCATATCCACCAAAATCCCATGGGCATCAGCGGGTAAAAAGCACACAGCACTCACCCAACAGTCCCCCGGATTTTGGCGACCGTAATGGTCTAAGACCCGCTGGCGTAGTTCCTTATATCCAGCAGAATAAAACTCTAGCTGGCGCTGCATTTTCGCCTCATCGAGGGCCGTAGTGCCTTGGGACGTGAGCTGCCCCCCCAACCAGTCCGTCATCTCCGTCAGGCAAACCGTACGACCAGCATGCAAACTTTCATAGGCTGTGGCCACCCCAGCCAGACCACCCCCGACCACCAAAACATCACAGCTCTCTGTTTGGTCTATGGCCACCGGAGCCGCCGCCAAAGGACTAGCCATCGTTAGAGAAAGGCCGATGGCCGACAAAAATCGTAGTCCAAGCTTTCGGGCAATTACCCTGGCAGAAACATACATAAATCCTTCCTTAGTCGCTGACATTACAAGATCACATGCCATCTCCAGCAACTATACCCGGAAGGTCCAACCTCCGTGGCACGCCCCCCGTAAAATTATGGAGATCACCAGATTAGTCACCACAATAAACAATCAGATCAATTTCCACATCACCGTATCCAGCTAACGCGGTAATGCCCACCGTAGTGCGACTAGGTAAACGAGTCTGATCAAAATAAGCAGCATAAACCTGATTCACCACCTCGTAGTATCGAAAGTCCGTCACAAAAATGCGCACCATAACAACATTTTCAAAACGGGTCCCCGCATGGTTCAACACCCGTTGCAAGTTATCCATCACCTGACGGGTTTGAGCCTCAATATCCAGCTTCAACACCTCGCCAGAGGTAGGATCTTCAGCCAACTGCCCCGTCACAAATAGAAAATCTCCAGCCCTCACCGCATGGGAATAGGGAGCCACCGGAGGTAAAGCATCGGGCAAAGTAATAAATTCGAGCATGGTAAATTTATCCGTTAACAATGGGCACAACATGGATCTCTTTGCCCATTGAACAGGAATTTGACATGACCTAGATCAAATCCATCCGCTCGATCAAAAATGCCCCCGCCAAAGCGGGGGCTCAGTGGTGTGAGGAACTTTCTCCCTTTCACAATAGAAACTACTTCAAGGAAATTACAGGGGCTAAACACCGAGACAGCCCCGCTCTATTAACGCCCCTAATATCCCAAAAACTATTGAAACCTACGCCCCATCCTCTAAACCAGGACGAACCTGCCCCGGCAACCGTTACACCACCACCTCATCAAGCCAACAGCTTAGATCATTTGGATCAAAGGCAATAAACCTAGCAGTTTCAGGCCCACCTAGAAAATCAAGCCCAAAATCAAGCTAAAACCTGATCATTTTCACTATATATATGGTACATTTGTATTAATAATAGATCATATGTTCTATTCGTTCTTCCCTTTGCCATACCATGAGCGATTTAGATATGGAACTTCAGACTATTCGGCAGAAGCTTCAAACTCTTAAGGCAACTCCTCCAGAAACCATAGCGGAGCCTTGGGGACAGTCGCGATCAGTCCCCTCCCCTAACCTGGCCCAGGTAACAACGGCAATTGAAACCTTGAGACAGCGTTCTAGTCCTCCCCAGTCTCCTGGTACAGTCATTGCTCAACAAACATCCACGGCCAACATATCCCATCGGCCTAACCTGCAAGATTTTGATGCTGCCCTAGCTAATGTGGAGCACTTAGCACAACAGCAACAACAAAAAGCCCTACACCGTTTAAAAGCCTTAGGCGACCGTCTAAGCCAACAATTTCAGCCTGGCACATCTCCCCCCATTGATGACATTACCCACTTTTTAGACCAGTGCAACACGCTACAAATTCCCACCATTCAAAGAGATCACAATGGTTATCTAGGCTTAGCCTATCACCAGGTGAATTTTCACCAAGCCGAACATGATGCAACGTCTAATGCGGAAAAATTAAGACTGCGATCCCAGCTATTTCAACACGGCATTGATACCTCCCCAGGGGACATCATGCACTTAGATGAGAGTCCTTACGACGGCCAAGGTTTTGGAGGTTTCCTCGAAGACCTCACCCAATTCTGCCGCCTAGCCACCCGAGCGACTAAACGATGGATCAATCGCCATCTGCCCCCCATGCAGCGCGCCCCACGCACCCAACGTTTCACCCTACTCGATGGTGCAATTTGGTGTATTGGCGCTGCCATTGTTCGCATCATGCTCAACCAGGTGTTTCAGTTTTATCCAGCCCTATGGACCCCGATCGCATTTATGCTCATCGCTGGACTAGTCATTAGCCTCTACCAAGCCATCTTCAGTCCTCGACCCAATCCAGTATTAGGCTATCGAAGCCTAATGATTATCGTAGGACTCCTCATAGGCGGTCGGTTTTCCTAAACGCCTCCAGCTGCACTGCCCTCACCAGATATCAGAGCTTCTATACATTTTAATAACCGCCGTTCCACGCAATTCACTATTCATTCTGTTCATGCTCACTAGAGAGATCCTGCCATGGTTTTTCCACAACCTATCCCCCATCGTGCCCACTCCAATCGTCTCGGAACAAAACCCTTAGTTGCAGCCAGTTTAACCATGATTCTGGCAGCTCTACTATTGGACTTCAACAATCTCACAACAGTTTTTTCATCGCCCATAGCACAGGGTCAAAAATCTGATTGCAATACTGTTGTGAGCAACGAGGCAACCCTATCCCGCGAACAGTTAGCCACACTCCTCACCATTCCAGAACGAGACGCGAAAACACGGGTCCGGCAGATTGTCAGCGAACCCTATTGCCAACTGCCTACCCTCAAAGTCCGATCCGGTGTTGACGCAGAAAGAGAAGCCTATCCCCTAGCATTTGATCCAGGCACCACCCTTGTAATTCTCTATGAAAATGACGAGTATGCAGGCTATCGTTTCAGTTTTGAGTAACCTATTGAATAGGCTGAAAACACCCCCATGGATACTGTTATGGGGACTCACTCTAAGTAGTTGTCAATCTCCAAATCTCCCGCCCCAACGGGCCATTAATATTCAACAACAATGGGAGCTGGAACCGGGAGATCAAATTGGAGAGCACCTGGTTGTTGGTAGCTTGGGTGATATTTCTATCCAGCTGAAGCATCAGTCCCTCAGGGTTCCCTTTCCCGGCAAAGTAGAACCCAGCACCATCGAACAATGTGTGATCTATTCCACACCAGAAGTGCCCGCCTACCTCTTTAGGTTCTGTGGTCTACAACGACCAAAATTTGGCCCCGTCAAAACGGGACAAAAAATGGGGCGAGGCAAACAGATCCAATTCGCCACCTTACGTCGCCAACCCGACGGCACTTGGATCATTGTTGAACCCTCCACGGGAGTCCTCGAAAGAGCGATTTCTAAGCGCCACGGTTCAGATAGACCTGAACCAAAGGAAAGGGATCGCGATCAAGTCAAATCTCCCAGCTCCCCCACAAAAGCAACCTCAATTAATTAGTCCACCCTTGTTGGAACCCTTGAATGCCATGCCACGCTTTAAGCTCCGCCATCTATTTGCTTTTTCCCTATTAGTCAGCGCCCTATGTCCTCATCCTGCCCAGGCTATGGGGGTGGACTTTGCCATAGCCCCGTCATTACCCCTGGTCACTACAGACAACAGCTCCCTGGAGCAGCAACCTATTGCATCCAGTCCCGTTACCTCGGACACCCTAGTCAATCCAGTCCAGCAACCATTGCCTATTCCCCCAAAGGCCAGTACTCCTCCCACCAGAAGCCCCCAAGAACACCGACCGTT
>CALHGI010000666.1 GCA_938029995.1 uncultured cyanobacterium
GAGGGGTTGGCAGAAGCTAGTCGTAAAAAGAGTTACTAACTGACTGGGGGTTGGCAAAAGCTAGTCGTAAAAAGAGTTACTAACTGACTGGGGGGGAACAAATGTGCCCACTAGCTGATCTGTTAATGCCATGGGCAACCCAGCCTGATGTGAGATAAACCCATGGGCGACGCCAGCGGCTAAACCCAAGAAAGCGGGCAAAATCAAAGACTTCAAGTTATCCATTAATTAAAAAAATCCTTATACCTAGGTCAATGATGCCCATGGGGACCTGTTAGGTTCTGTAACATTCCTCACCGGAATGGGTGCACAGTCTTTTTTATGCATTAATTTAATGCGTTTTTTGCATAATTACTGGGCTTGTAAGCCATACATTTCCATCGGTGTCTCTAACAAAATATCCTCGGCAGGACATCCTGCCGAGGATATTTTGAGATCGCGTACTGAACTAATTATGGAACAGTGGTACTTCCGATTGTCTACGCATCAATGACTACGCGCCCTTCAGGATGGGCAATACAGGTCAATACTGCCCCCGTTTCGCCCGCCTCCAGGGCTGCTGGATCGCCTTCATAGCGTACCTTCCCTTCCCTTAGCGGCACCTTGCAGGTGCCACAGGATCCCGATTGGCAACTGTTTTCAATTTCGATGCCAGCATCTTCGGCTACGGCCAAAATGGGTTGGCTATCGTCACAGTTAATCTCTTTCCCAGACTTGCTAAATACGACAGTGGCCGCTTTTTTGGCTGGGGACGTTGCCGATTGATTGTCGGTTTCTCCGGCCGGTTCTTCTGCCGCCGGTTCATTAATAATCACGCCTGGCTTCAGGGTGGCCCCAAAGTTTTCTGTTAGTAGCTTGCGCATCACTGTGGGTAGGTCATCGCAGGGTACTTTTTGCATGACCCGTTCACCTAGATGGGCCTCTTTACCCACGGTGCCGCCCATGTAAATGTCAACGGCGGGCACCATTTTGCCATCTTTTCGTGCCTTGGTGCCCATCATGCCGATTTGCGCCACTTGGGGTTGGCCACAGGAGTTGGGGCAGCCGGTCCAATGCATCCGCACCGATTCGGGGATATCGAGTTCGGAATCTAAACGGCGGGCCAGGGCCAGGGACTGCATTTTTGTCTCCACCAGGGCAAAGTTACAGAACTGGGCTCCGGTACAGGACACTAAGGAGCGCACCAAGGTCGATGGCTGAATGGGAAATGTTTGGACGATGGGTTCTGCCAAGAAAACGGCTAACCGGTTGTCAGGCACGTTGGCAACAATGACATTCTGTTCAACGGTGAGCCGTAGATCTCCACTGCCGTAGACTTCTGCCACGCGGGCTAGGTCATACATTTGATCGGCTTGTAATCGCCCCACGGGGATATGCAAACCAATGTAGTTGAGGCCTTCCTGTTTTTGTTGGAAGACACCCACATGGTCGCGCTTGTCGGTATCGAGGGCGTCCTCTGGGGCGGCTTTGGCCAAGGGCTTGCCAACACTTTTCTCAACTTCGGCTCGAAACGTATCGAGGCCCCATTCATCAATCAGCCACATGAGCCGAGTTTTCTGACGATTGCCCCGGGAGCCATTATCTCGGTAGACCGTTAATATGGCGCGACACAATTCCACCACATCTTCTTTCTCGGGCGGAACCCATACATCTAGGGGGATAGCTGCGGCACAGCGGGTGGATGAAAAGAATCCACCCACCAATGCATTAAAGCCAATGACTCCGTCTTTGTAGGCTGGAACAAAGGCAATGTCATTAATCTCGGCATGGACCGAATTGTCGGTGCTGCCTTCGAGGGCAATGTTGAATTTGCGGGGTAAATTAGTGAAGTCATAATTACCTTCGCCGCTGTTGGTAATCATGTCCTGGACTGCCTGGACCAATTCCCGCGTATCAATCAGTTCGTTGGCATCAAGGCCAGCTACAGGCGAACCGGTGATGTTACGCACGTTGTCCATGCCCGACTGCATGGATGTCAGTCCCACGGCATGCATTTTGCCGAAAATGTCGGGAATATCTTCCAAATGAACACCGCGAAGCTGAAGATTTTGGCGGGTGGTAATGTCGGCACTGCCATCGTCACCGTAGCGCTGCACCACTTCTGCCAATACCCTCATCTGCTCAGAAGAGATTAGCCCGTGGGGCATGCGCAGACGGAGCATGAACTTGCCGGGGGTGACCGGTCGGAAGAAAATGCCTAGCCATTTGAGACGCTGGGTTAAGTCGGTCTCATCAACGGCTTCCCAGCCCATGTTGGCAAACTTTTCTAATTCATCTTTAACGGCCAAACCATCCTTTTCGGCCTTATATTTCTCAAACTTATTGAGCTTTACCTTTTTTTCAGTAGTGGATGCGGTTACCACAGCAGCACTCCCAACCTGGTTAACATAGAGCACCTGGGCATTGGTGCCACGAGGGGACATTGGTGCCACGGGTGCTACCCTCGGCGGCCTGCCTATATTAAGCAAAAAAAACGGGAGCAAAACCCTAAGATTCAATAAGAACCTATGGCAATGCCCCGCCAGACACACTTATAAGGAACCGCTTCAGGAGTTCATTTAGCTCGCTTGCTATCGAGTTGAATTAAGAATATGAAGAATTTCCCTACTTTTTTGTATAGGCCATTACTTTTTGAGACTTTGTTCGCTCTTTTTGCATAGTTGCTATGCGTTATTCGGTTTTTGTTGGGGGATGAAATATTCGCTGCTGGATCGATGGTGGGTGCAGGTTGGTGGGGATGAAGCTTAAAAAGAACTGGTCCCAGGATACTTTTAGGGGGCCTGCGGGGGCTCACATTCAGAAATAAAGTTCAGTGTTAGTTTTGGGTCGGTGCTGCCTAATTTCTTCTTGGCAACCATGGGTAATGCGATAATTGCATTGCTCCACTTGTTTTATTACATGCAACTTAGCCATGGTCGATCATTTTCGCGGAATAATACATAGGATGTCCGTGGAGAGTTTGTATGCCACTATCGAGGGGGCTTAGTGGAGTGGAACTCTCAGGGTCGCAAGCAGAGTCGCAAAGTCGAGTGGATCACTGGCAGCATTTTAAGACTGGAGACTTTGGCCAGAAGTGGAATAGCTCAAAACTGATTGTGAGGGAAGGCGCGGATGCGATCGCACCTCTTTTAGCATTACTCAACGACCCCGCCGCCGATGCTGAGACCCATTGGTTTACCATCCGCGCCCTAGGCAATTTTCCTGAACCCAACGTAATTGCCGCCATCGCCGCCCAAATTGGTGATGACTCGGGTCGTCACACCCTTGAACAGACGACTGAACTCAGTTCCTTTGCCATCGAGACCCTCGCCTCCATGGGGTCCGTGGCCATTGAGGTACTCAGTCAGCTGCTCGAAACCCCCCAGCGTCGTCTATTGGCCGCCAAGGCCCTCAACCAGGTGCGCTCCAGTGGCGTAATTCCGGCCATGGTGAGTGTTGCCAACGATGACGATGCCATGGTTCGGTACTATGCCATCGATGCCCTGG
>CALHGI010000667.1 GCA_938029995.1 uncultured cyanobacterium
GCTGCTCTACGGCCAACGCTATTGCCAAGAGAAATTTGGCGAGCGCAGTCTGATCGCCTGGTTGCCCGACACCTTCGGTTTCTGTTCCCAGCTGCCCCAGTTGCTCAAACTGGGAGGGGTGGAGGTATTCGCCACCCAAAAACTGCGCTGGAACGACACCACCCAGTTTCCCCACGATCTGTTTCGGTGGCAGGCACCAGATGGTACCGAGGTGCTGGGCTGGACCCTGCCCCCCATTGGTACAGATTTTGACCCGGTGAAGATGGCCGAATATGCCGTGCAATGGGAAGAGAAAACAGAGACTGCCCATGCCTGCTGGCTGCCGGGGGTGGGGGACCATGGGGGTGGCCCCACCCGTGACATGTTGGTTAAAGCCCGACGCTGGGGCACATCACCGTTTTTTCCAGAGGTGAAATTTTCCACACCACAAGAGTTTTTGACAGCGGTTTGTGGTCAACCTCTAGGAGAGTGGACACACCCCAACGTAAAAAGCGAGATCGATCACTTACCACTTTGGGATGATGAACTGTACTTAGAATTACATCGAGGTTGTTATACAGTCCATAGCGATCAAAAACAACACAATCGCCGTGGAGAAGACTTGTTGTATCAGGCAGAGGTGTGGGCAACGGTGGCACAGCTGGTGGTGGCACAGCCCTACCCCAAAGAGAAACTTGAGATCGCCTGGAAAGCCCTCTTGTTTAATCAGTTTCACGATATTTTGCCAGGCACATCTATTCCGGAGGTGTTTGTGGATGCCAATCGGGGGTGGGCCCAGGTGCAAGCACTGGGTCAGGTAGTGCTTCAGGCGTCTTTAGGGAGTTTGGCCATGGCTTTGGGGGTGCCAGCTGGGATGCGGCCCTTGGTGGTGTTTAATGCCCATGGTTGGGCAAGAACAGAGCGAGTGGATGTGAGGGTGCCACCGGGGCCATGGCGGGTTGTGGACTGCGCAACACAGCAGTCGGTGCCAGCCGTGATCCATGGGGAAGAATCGCGACAGCCTCCGCTGGGGGGGATGATGGCCCAGGATTCAAACCCAACCCTAAGCTTTGTGGCTCAGGATGTGCCTGCGGTGGGCTATCGCCTGTATGGCCTGGTGGCCGCTGAAGCGGAGACTGTCTCAACCGGGGAAGAACGGGCCAACCAAGACTTTGTGTTAGACAATGGGGTCCTACGGGTGGTTATCTCTCCTGAGACGGGAGAAATAACATCCTGTATTCATGTTGCTACGGGAAGAGAGAGTTTTCGGGAATCGGCGAACCAGCTCCAGTGTTTTGAGGATAGTGGCCAATATTGGGATGCTTGGAATATTGCCCCGGACTACGGGCATAACCCTTGTGATGCGTCGGTGTTGGTCTCGATTGAATGGCAAGTCAATCATTCGGTGTGTCAGCGGGTACGGGTGACGCGCCAGTTAAATCAATCCACGATTGTTCAAGATTATATTTTGGCGGCACAATCCCCTGTGTTGCTGGTGGAAACCTGGGTGGATTGGCAGGAGACCCAGGTGGTGCTGAAGGTGAAGTTTCCGGTGACCGTAGAGGCTGATCAGGCTACCTATGAAGTACCCTTTGGGGCCATTGGGCGCTCGACGAAACCGACCACTGACCATGGCAAGGCAAAGTGGGAAGTGCCCGCACTGCGCTGGGCCGACTTGAGTGATGATGCATTTGGCCTGAGTATTTTAACGGACTGTAAGCATGGGTTTGATGCCCAGCCAAGTCAGCTGCGGCTGACCTTATTAAAGGCTCCGGTGTGGCCAGATCCCGGTTGCGATCGCGGCCATCATCATTTTACCTATGGCCTCTATCCCCATGGGGGCAACTGGCAGGCAGCCCAAACAGCACACCAGGCCCAGGCCCTCAATATTCCCCTACAGACCCATGTGGGCTCTGCCGCTCCTCCCTCCACGCCATCCATAGCAATGCCTGCTTGTCAGAGTTTTCTGAGCCTCGATTCAGATCACTTTATCCTGACTGCTTTCAAGCCCAGCGAATCCCCTGAACAAGGCTTTATTTTGCGCTACTACGATGCCTATGGTGTGTCGCCAGCCTCTGGGGATGCGCCGCCCATGACCAACGCCTTGGGCTTAACCATTGATGTCCCCCTGAACCTGTTAGAGGAATCGGTATCTCCTGGGGAGAGCCGACCTTACCAGATTCATACCTATCGCCTGGTGCCATAGGGCTGGTTTAAAGGTTAGAGGCCGGACTGTTGTTACCAACAGTCCGGCCCGTTTCTGTATATGGTGTAGCCGATAAGGGGTGGGTTAAATATAATTCGTTTATCTACACACTACATTCATCCCAAATGAGGCCCATCAGATAACAGTTTTGCGAAGATAATTTGAACTTTCCTTGAAGCTGCCAATTTAACATTTGCTTAAGCATAAAAAATTACCTTACGCTACCTGAAAAATATACGTAGTCTCTCCGCAAAACTACCTGTGCTAAGCAGCTACTGGGGTTTTTGTTTCGGCTTCCTGGTTGTTATTACGAGTCTCCCCATCAGGGTCTCGCACCACATCCAAATCAATATCCAATACTTTCATTGTTAGACCCGCCTTGGGCGCATTATCTGTTTTTGATACATAGGGGCTGGGTTCTACACTGCCAGTGCAAATAATAAGAGAACCTTTTTTTAGAAAAGGAATTGTTCGCCAGGCGGCAGATCCTTCCCAAATGCTCAATCTGACGGTGAAAGCTTCAGTCCGGTCTTTCACTCCGCGAACATAGATTGTTGCATCTGCCACCATTGCTTGACGACCGCTGCGCAAATCTACGGTTTTGACCGTGGCATCTGCGGCTAAATTGCCACTCACGGTCCACTTGTTAAGGCCAGCGCTGGACATGGTACATACTCCCTTGATGATAGTCCGTTAACTATCTCAGGGTGCCCGTTTGGCATGATGGAGTTGTAATGGGTCAGGGTGTGAAAAGAGACACTGTACATAGACCATGGGGGCCCATGGCTTGCGCTATCCGGCAGAACCCATGGCTCCCAGCCCTGGCCCCCTATGCTCTTTTCCTAGGGGGGCCGTTGGATTCCTGGCCCTTGGGCACCTGCCTACTTATGACGAATGGAATCGTAGATCTTGATGTACTGCTCTCCAGGAATATTCCAGGAATAATCGCAGGCCATCCCCTGACGTTGGAGCTGCTGGAAGCCCTGGCGGTCGGTGTACCAAAGGTCTAAAGCCCGGTCGAGGGCCGTTTCTAGGGCGTAGTTATCCGACTGATAAAATACAAAGCCATTACGCTTCTCCGGTGGGCGACCTTCGTCATAATCAACGTCAAACACCGTATCCACCAGGCCGCCGACACCCCGAACAATGGGTACCGTACCGTACTTAAAGCTGATTAGCTGGGTGAGGCCACAGGGTTCAAAATTACTCGGCACCACGATCATGTCTGCGCCAGCATAGATCAGGTGGGACAGCTCCTCATCAAAGCCTAGTTCTAAGTGGCAGTGAGGGTTGTCATTTTGGTGGGCTTTCTCATATTGGAAGTGGTCGTTGATGGTGGCGCTAGTGGCGGAACCCAGCAGTACAAACTGGGCACCCCGGTCGAGGGCACGATACATAGCGTGGTGTACCAAATGCACCCCCTTTTGCTCATCCAAACGGCCAATAAAGGCGACCAAGGGCTTATCATCATGGCTCAACATCAGGCGTTCTCGCAGCGCCTTCTTGTTATAGAGCTTACTTTCTAAGGTTTTGGGGGTGTAGGGCTCGGAAATATAGGTATCAACTTCAGGACTCCACAGGTTGTAGTCGATACCGTTGAGCACACCCTTAAACTTATGCTGATTAATGTGTAGGGTATGGCCCAGACCATAGCCAAAGTCGCCATGGTGAGCTTCC
>CALHGI010000668.1 GCA_938029995.1 uncultured cyanobacterium
TTACCAGATCATTACAACCTTTTCCCAATGCACCCACGACGTGGGAGAATGAAGCCCCTTATTTTGTCAGGAAAAACGCTGTGAAGGCCATCGTTATTGGTAGTGGCGGGCGAGAGCACGCTATGGCATGGACATTGTTACAGTCACCCAACGTGACTGCGGTGGTCTGCATCCCAGGGAATGGCGGCACAGCTAAACTACAGGGCTGTAGTAATGTGGCCATGTCCGTGGATGATGTGGAGGGGATTGCTCGGTTTGCCCTGGTGCAGAATATTGGTCTGATTGCGGTCGGTCCAGAACAGCCTTTGGCGGACGGTGTAGCCGATCAATTAAGGGCCGAAGGCCTGACCGTATTTGGTCCCAACCAAGAGGGAGCCCAGCTGGAGTCGAGCAAGGCGTGGGCCAAGGCTTTAATGGAGGAAGCTAACATCCCCACGGCCGCCAGTAGCGTATTTAGTGATAGTGCCGCTGCCATTGCCTATGTGGAGGCCCAGGGAGCCCCCATTGTGATTAAGGCGGATGGCTTAGCGGCGGGGAAAGGGGTCACCGTTGCCATGACCTTGGAGGAGGCAAAAGATGCGATCGCAGCTATCTTTGACGGCCAGTTTGGGGCAGCGGGCAAACAAATCGTTATCGAAGAATTTCTCACCGGCCAGGAAGCATCGGTCATGGCTGTAACCGATGGCGTGACCATTCGTCCCCTGATGCCCGCCCAGGATCATAAACAGGTGGGGGAAGGGGATGTCGGCCCCAACACGGGCGGCATGGGGGCCTATGCCCCAACACCGGTGGTGCCTCCGGCCCTCTTGGACCGCATTCAAGCCGAAGTGCTAGAACCGGCGATGCAGGTGTTGAAAAATCGCGGCATTGACTATCGTGGGGTGGTTTATGCCGGGCTGATGATCTCCCCAGAGGGGGACCCCAAGGTGATTGAGTTTAACTGTCGGTTCGGAGACCCTGAAACCCAGGTGGTGCTGCCACTGCTAGAAACTCCCCTAGATAAAATTTTGCTAGCCTGCTGTGAACAACGCCTGGATACGTTGCCCCCCTTTGAGTGGAAACCGGGCTATGCCGCCTGTGTGGTGATGGCGGCGGAGGGTTACCCTGGCAAATATCCCAAGGGAATCGTCATCAATGGCTACGATGGAGCTACCGAAACTGGGGCCATGGTATTCCATGCTGGTACCCAGCTAGACCGGGGGGTGGTGAAAAGCACCGGCGGTCGTATTTTGGGCATAACAGGTTTAGGGGAAAGCTTTGGGGATGCGATCTCAAACGCCTACCGCGCCGTCCAAACCATTCAGTTTGAACATGCTTACTATCGTAAGGACATTGGCCATCGCGTTAAGGATCAATTCTAAAGTTTGAGCTTGCCCTGGAAGCTTAACGGCCCATAGACATGACCAATGCCCAGTCAGCCCAATTGCCCCCACAACTCCCCATGCCCACAATCCATTGCCCATTTTGGGATTCATGTCACAATAACCTTGACTGGTCTACATAGGTTGAATGATTGAACTGTTCCAAAAAATTCGCACCCTAATCGGCGACTGGTGGAAAGACTTTACCCTCCAGACTCGATTAATGGCGGCGGCAACGCTGGTTGTATCTCTGATTATGAGCAGCCTGACGTTTTGGGCAGTCAACACAATTCAGCTGGACGCCCGTCTCAACGACACCCGATTTGGTCGCGACTTAGGCTTACTACTCGCCTCCAACACAGCCCCCCTGGTGGAATCCCAACAGCTAGACGAGCTGGCCCTATTTTCCCACCGCTTCATGGAAAGCACGTCGAGCATTCGCTACATGCTCTACGCCAATCAAGAGGGCTATATTTTCTTTGGCATTCCCTACTCAGAGTCAGCGGTCCAAAACTCTCTCACCCTCAGCCGCCGCATGCAGCTGCCGGAAAACTATGTGAAGAGTGTCGACCTACCCATGGTGCGCCAACACGTGACACCAGCGGGCGAAGTCACCGACGTCTTTGTCCCCCTCAACTCCAAGGGCAATTACCTCGGTGTTCTCGCCCTAGGCATTAACCCCAACCCGACGGTAGTCGCCTCCTCTCACCTCACCCGCGATGTCACCATTGCCGTATTTGTCTGCATTTGGGTGATGGTCATTTTAGGAGCTGTCTTTAACGCCCTCACCATTACCCAACCCATTAAAGAGCTACTAACCGGGGTCAAAAATATTGCCGCTGGCAACTTTAAACAACGAATTGACGTCTCCCGAGGGGGCGACGAGCTAGGGGAGCTGATCCAAAGCTTTAACTACATGGCAGAGCGCCTAGAGCGCTATGAAGAACAAAATATTGAAGAATTAACAGCGGAGAAAGCCAAATTAGAACGCCTCGTTTCCACCATTGCCGATGGCGCGATCCTAATTGATGCCAACCTAGAAGTCGTACTAGCGAACAACGCCGCCAGTCGTATCTTTGGGTGGGATTCCACCTTGCCCCCCGATGGCAACGTCCTCCAACATTTGCCCACGGAAGTCAGGGTGCAAATGACCCGCCCCCTTTACCAGGCCGCCAAAGGCGATTCATCCGATAGCCAAGAATTTCGCATTGCCCTGATCGAGCCCACGAGCCGCACCATCCGCGTTTTGCTCAACTCAGTGCTAGACCAATCGGGGGAAACCGTCAAAGGCATTGCCCTCACCGTGCAGGACATCACCCGAGAAGTGGCCCTAAATGCCGCCAAAAGTCAGTTTATTAGCAATATTTCCCACGAGTTACGCACCCCCCTCTTCAACATCAAATCCTTTATTGAAACCCTCTACGAATACGGTGACGATTTATCGGAGCGGGAACGGAAGGAGTTTTTAGAAACCGCCAATAATGAAACCGATCGCCTCACCCGCCTGGTCAACGATGTCTTGGATCTATCCCGGCTGGAGTCCAACCGACGCTATCAGTTCTCCGCCTTAGATATCCATCAGCCCATTGAGCAGATCCTACGCACCTATCAACTCAATGCCAAGGACAAGGGGATTGAGTTGATACAAGACATTGAAGATAGCCTGCCGCCAGTGCTGGGCAACTACGATCTGCTGCTCCAGGTATTTGGCAATTTAGTCGGCAACGGCCTCAAATTTTCCACCACCGGCGGCTGTGTTGCCATTCGCGCCTATCGTGCGCCATCCACGGTGGACCACCCAGACTTTGTGGGCAATATCCGCATTGAAATTGCAGATACAGGCATTGGCATTGCCCCCGAAGATCAAGACGCTATCTTTGATCGTTTCTATCGGGTCGAAAACCGGGTCCATACCCTAGAGGGGACTGGTCTAGGACTATCCATCGTCAAAAACATCATTGATAAGCACCACAGCAAGATGTGCTTGGTGAGCGAAGTGGGCATTGGCACCACCTTCTGGTTTGACCTAGCCATCTATGAAGCTCAGATTGCCACATCTGTATCAGCAACCGCCCTGGAACCAGATGAAGCGGATAGCGATGCTGATCAAATCCCACCGTTAGCAGCCCAGACTACACCAAAGGAGTCAATTTAGACCATAAATTACCCCAGGACGTCCCACCAGCCACCAACTCACGGGTGGAAAAGTCAGACTTATTGAGCCATTTCGGATTAAAGGCCGCCGGTTCCACACAAACCATTTCGGCGATGGCCGTACCGTCTAAGCCTAGGGCCTGGGCATATTGCTTGAGAAAACCCTTAACGTAAATCGCCTCAGGCAACCGGGACCAGTGACCAGACTCAATCGCCCGCAATTGATTGGGTTGAATATGGGTTCGTTGGGATACCTGTTTCAACGATAATCCCCGGCGGGTGCGGATAGTTTTCAAATGCTGCCCCACGGTCACTAACTGCTCACAACAATCAACTCCAACCGACGACTGCCCTGATGAATTAAGAAAAACGCTCATTACGTAACACTGAAATACAACATCACTATCTGCAATTGATGGAGCCCATTTTTCATGACATATGGGAGCAGACCCATTGTTTTTACCGTGAAGTTACCGTCTGGGTATGTAGCAAGCCATACCAAGGCAATAAACATTTCCACCTAAGGAGAATTGACAAACCAGCTAAAGATAGGGATTTAGCTGGTTTTAGAGGAAATATGCCCTAGGGGTTCATCCTTACTGACTAAACATAGTCTAGTTAGAAATACGGATATTTATGAATATTACATGACATCCTACCTAAACTTGAAACCGGTGGTTTTTAGGTAAAACGATCAGTCTGATGCGGATCCAGGTTTAGTCGTTGTTTTAGCCACTCTCTTCAGCCGCCATCACGGGATCACCATCGCCATGGTCGGGCACTGCGGGGTATCCATTGGCCCATCAATTCAGCAAGAGGCAATATTAAACTCCCTATCATTCTGCCCATATGGCCGAATAGTTAGGCCATGATAAAGCCAGGAGAGGAGTGAACAAGTCCCTTGTTTGCCAAGTTTGTTATGACTTTTTTCACCTCTCCCATTCTGCCTATAGTGCGCCAACGGATGGTCCAACTATGGCAGCGCAGGCAGTTGCCCCGGCTGGCCCAAAAGACCTGTGAACTCTATTTCAATGGTCAAGACGCCCAAGCCCAAACCCAATGTCGTGAGGTGTTACAAACCCAGTTCACCCTCGACGCCCAAATCTTACAACGATTTCTACACACTGATATTGGTGAGTCCCTATTACAACAACTGGGTCACCTGATTGAGCTACCCAACGATGCCACGGGTCGTCAATCCCTGATCCAAAAGATTACCAGGGCCGATCAGCTATCGATTATGAGCCTGCTGTATCAGATAGCTGGAGACTTGCGAACGGAGCGTGTATTGGCAACAGCCAAGCAAATCGATCTCCTTTTAAATACCACTGATACCCTGCTTGGCTTGCTCACTTCACTGATGCAGGAAGAAGCCATGGGTCAAGAGATACCTGCCCTCGATCCACGGTTGCCAGGGCCTCGGGGCATGCGTCAAAAAGTGTTAAGTCTCCAGCGACATTCTGGCCAACCCTTCCAGGTGTTTATCTATGAACCCCTAGGAGCACAGTCCGCCCCTATCTCCGTTGTGGTGATTTCCCATGGGTTAGCAGCCAATCCCCAAACCATGGATCACTATGCCCGACATCTGTCATCCCATGGTTATCTGGTGGCGGTTCCCCAGCATCCAGGCAGTGATACCCATCAAGTACGCAACCTGTTGTCCGGAACGGTGGATGAGATTTTCTCACTCCAGGAGTTCTTTGACCGCCCCCACGATGTTAGTACCCTCTTAGACCGGTTAGAACAACTAAATTCCCATGACTATGGAGGCCAGCTAAATTTAACGAGCGTTGGCATACTAGGAGAATCCTTTGGCGGCTATACGGCATTGGCATTGGCCGGTGCCACCATTGACTTTGAAGGATTAGCTCAACGCTGTGGTCGCCTATCTGACAGTTTAAATGTCTCCCTACTGCTGCAATGTCGTGCGCTCTCATTACCCGCCCATAAAACCCCGCTACAGGACCCACGGATCAAAGCCCTATTCACGGTTGATCCTATTGGTAACGGCCTGTTTGGCACCCATGGGTTAAATACGGTGACTGTCCCTACGGTGATTGCCACTGGCAGTAGCGATAAAGCCGCCCCCATGGCCCTAGAGCCCATGCAACTTTTTCCCCATTTGGCTAGCCAAGAACGATTTCTAGCCGTGATTCGGGGGAAAGCCCATGTCCATGATCTGCCGACCTTATTGTCTTCCCTCAAACTGGCAAAACAGGCCAATCTACCAGCCCTCAACTTATCTCCACCCATTATTGAAAGTTACTTATGGGGCCTGAGTGTGTCGTTCTTTAATCAGTACTTACGAAATTCAGAGGCTAGTTCGTCTGTGCAACTCCCTGCCTATGCCCAAGCCATTAGCCAATCGCCCTATGATTTGACCCTAATCAGTGCAAAATCTGCCCCTCCACTACAGCCAGTACTCGATAACTTCCAACAGCAGCTGTCCCAGCTGAAATGGCACACGATTACTGTGCAGCATCAAGATGGCATGTTTACCGCTGATGACGGATTCAGCCTGTATTACCAAAGCTGGTTACCCACATCCACCATCAAAGGAACCATAATCTTATTGCATGGGTTAGGTGGACATAGCGGGCTATTTCAGAATGTGATCAAGGCCCTCATCCCAGAAGGCTATGCCATCTATGGCTATGATCTGCGGGGCCATGGCCGATCGCCGGGGCAACGGGGTCATATTAACCGTTGGGCAGATTATCGCCATGACCTGGCCTACTTTATGGCCATGGTCCAAAAACAACACCCGACAGTGCCTTGCTTTTTACTCAGCCATAGCCTGGGCAGCATGATTGCCCTAGACTATGATCTCCATAAACGCTTGTACCCTAAGGCATCCGGCCAGCCAGCCTATCCCAACATTGCGGGTATTGTCGTAGCCTCACTCCCCCTCAGAATCCATGCCACCACTGATCTGCGATTAAAACTGGGTCAAGCACTCTCCTTAGGATGGCCGCGATTTTCCCTATCCCTAGGACTAAGCCATATTTTGCCATCACGGGATCGATCTGTCGTCCTCGCCTACGCCCATGATGTGCTCAGGCACCAAAAAGGAACCGCTCGTCTAGCAACAGAATTCCTCAAGACCGTGCAGTCTCTGTACGAACATCAGTCCGCTTTAACAACGCCGATTTTAATGTTGCATGGTACCGCTGACCGAGTAGCTGACCACCATATTAGTCACCGATTCTTCCAACAACTCCCCCTAATCAACAAGAAATTCATCAGCTATAGCGGGGCTTACCATGAGTTATACAACGAAAAGAACCAGGCTGAAATCATGGCTGATGTGATCAGTTGGCTAGCATTAAACAGCCAGACAAATTGACATTTAACTTGAAAACAAATCAGCCACAGGGACATCTTTAAACAGGCGATTAACTGAGATTCTAAAACAGCATAGCGAACAGAAGAATCGGTTCCTTTGGGGATAATTATGCTTGATTAAGTATAGTTATCC